>CAXPKH010000071.1:0-7390 GCA_964217615.1 Luminiphilus sp. | reverse complement strand
GTGACGGGGATGATCGAGGTGTTCAATGTCATGGCCGTGACGGGCGGTGGGGACGCCAAGTCCATGGCGGGCGGCGTGGAGCGATCTACGATCCCAACGATGGCTGGCATGGTGGCAGCGCTGTCGGGTTTGTTTGCGAACACGTACTTGCAACGGATCACGACCCGGGAGCAACAGCTCCTGACTGACCAGCTGACCTCCGACCACTGACCGCGTTGTAGGCTGAGGAATTCATGCGAAAAATAGCCAGAGATCAGGATCAGGGCGGGGCCGAGATTGATTTGACGCCGATGCTCGATGTCGTATTCATCATGCTGATTTTTTTCATTGTGGTGGCGTCTTTTATTAAGGAAGCCGGGGTTGAGGTAAATCGCCCTGACAACAACCAGCCGGATGATCCAGAGGATTCCACGAGCATTGTGGTGGAGATTGCCTCCGACAATCAGATTTGGATGGAGAACCGACGCGTCGATATTCGAGCGGTAAGGGCCAATATCCAGCGGCTGCTGGCCGAGGATCCGCAAGCACCTGTGACCGTAAAGGTAGAGAAGGGTGCAGAGGCGGGAATCGTGATTGACGTTGCTGATGCGGCGCGCGAGTCGGGCGTGGGCGCTGTGAACTGGGCCTCGGATCGTTAAAGGGTAGTGCTATGAGTATGCGTGATCATGCAAGGCCGTCGGCGGAAGAAGGAGCGAATCAGATCGATCTGACTCCGATGCTGGACGTCGTTTTTATCATGCTGATTTTCTTCATTGTTACCTCCTCGTTTGTTAAAGAGCCCGGTGTCGAATTGTTCAAGCCGCAGGCCTCCACACAGGAGGCTTGTGAGCGGGGCACGATTATTTTTGCTGTCGATGCAAACGGAGATATCTTTTACAACAAAAATAAGCTACCGATGGACCGCGTAATGAGAACCGCTGAGGCGGCAAAAAAAGAGGCGCCCCAGGCAAATATTGTGGTTCAAGTTGACCGCGAGACCCCCGCCTATGTGGTGGAGGACTTGATCGACACGGTTCGTCCAATATTGACGGCACCACCCTGTATTTCCACGGACGAAGAGGCCTGATAGGTATGGGTAGCTCAGCTCGTATTGCGGTCAGCGCTGCATTCGCCATACCGGTGGCAGTAGCGTTGTTCTTCATCATGCACAGCTTGGTGAGTCGCGATTTCCAGCAGGAGGATGTTAAGGCCCGCAAAATCGCCGATATTGTGGTGCCGGATAAAACGATCGAAACTAATCTTAAGGAAGTTAAGCCCGAGAAGGTGGAGGACCCCGAGGAGCCGCCACCCGACCTGGAGCCCATCAAGTTTGATACGCAGCTCGATATGAATGTGGCGAACATGGCGCCTACCACGGGCATTAATCTTAATTTGAGTGCGTCTGGGATGTCCTCGGGAGATGGTGAATACCTCCCCATCGTTAAAGTTGCGCCAATCTATCCGCGGCGAGCACAGACACGCGGCATTTCGGGATACTGCATTGTGGAGTACACCGTGACCAAAACCGGTTCGATTCGCGATCCTTTTGCGGTCGATTGCCAACCCAGTGGCATCTTCGAGTCAGCCTCCGTTAAAGCCTCTCTGAAGTTCAAGTACAAGCCAAGGGTGGTTGATGGCGAGCCGATTGAGGTTGCTGGGGTACAGAATAAGTTCACCTATGAGCTGGAAAACTAAGATGAAAGGTGCGGTTATGGCAGCCACTGCTTTGCTTCGCATTTCAGCGATTACGACGTTGATGATGACCGCGACCCTATTATTGGATCGCGTTGAGCCCGGCTTTCTTTTGTCTGAGGCGGTGGCTCAGAACGATAAGCCGAAGAAGGACACCAGAGAGACCCGTCGCACCCCGGCGCTGCGTAATAAGGTTTACGAGAGGCTGGCAGAGGCACAGACGTTGGCAGAGGGCAAAGAGTATGCGGCCGCGGCCGCAATTCTCAACGATATGATCTCTGAGGATGGCAAGAAAGCCCTTAACAGCTATGAGCTGGCCAATGTTTATAACCTCCACGCTTTTCTGAGCTACGCAAAGGAAGACTACTCTGGCTCGCTCAGATACTACGAAAAAGTAATTGCGCAGCCGGATATTCCTCTGGCGATGGAGATCAACACCCGATTCACCATTGCCCAGCTGTATTTTGTGCAGGAGAAGTGGCAGCAAGGCATCGATGCACTACTGGTCTGGTTTGATCTGAACGAGCAACCGAACGCAGACGCCTACGTGTTGTTGGCTCAAGGTTATTATCAGGTCAAAAAATATGATCTGGCGCTTAAGAATGTTGAGACAGCGATCTCAATGCATGAAACGGCGGGTAAGCTACCGAAGGAGCAGTGGTACAACCTCGCCAGATTTCTGTACTTTGACAAAGACGACTTTGATTCTGCCCTCGACGTACTGAATACCCTGCTGATTTACTACCCCAAGAAGCAATATTGGGTCCAGGCGTCTCACCTGTATGGCGAAAAGAAGGACGATAAGCGGCAGCTGGCCTTGATGGAGGCCGCCTATGAGCAAGGACTCCTTGACCGCTCCAGTGAGGTGGTGTCGATGGCCTATCTCTATCTGAACGCGGAGGTGCCCTACTACGCGGGATCTGTCATGGAGCAAGGGTTTGACAACGAGCTGTTAGACGATAAGTCGAAAAACTATGAACTGGCGGGCAGTTCCTGGGCCCAAGCCAGAGAAGTGGCCAAGTCTATCCCCATGATGGAAAAAGCCGCAGCGAAATCTGAAGAAGGCGAGTTGTATGTTCGTCTGGGTAACGTTTATCTCGACGGAGATCAATTTGCAAAGGCCGCTGACTCGGTCCAGAAGGGTCTTGATAAAGGTGGCGTCAAACGTCCGGACCAGGCACGTTTGGTATTGGGTATGGCCTATTTTAATCTGGGTGAATATAACAAAGCCCGTCGCGCATTCAGGGACGCGGGCAAGGATGAGCGCTCTGCAAAGTACTCTCAGCAGTGGCTTAAGTACATCAGCAGCGAAGAAGATCGCCAGCGGGAGTTGGAGAAAGACATTTTCTGAGCCTGTGGTGCGCATGGCTGAAACAGCCCGCGCGTCAAGCGCAACGCATTAAAAAAAGGGCCCTTGAGGGCCCTTTTTATTTTTTTGGCAACCGGGGGGGATACATAAGTACGTCCCGGCCCGAGCGTATTACGTGGCCAGAAGACAACTGTCACTCCACAAACTGAGTAGACGGCGCCTCTTCGAGGGCCGTCAGCCGTTGCCTTTGCTATTGCGAGAAGAGCTTATTGTGGAACGACGTTTTCCGCTTGAGGGCCCTTCTGGCCGTCGGTGACGGTGAATTCCACTTTCTGTCCATCGGTGAGGGTTTTGAAGCCATCGCCTTGAATAGCGCTGAAGTGTACAAAGACATCCGGCCCGTCCTCTTGCGCTATGAAGCCATAGCCTTTTGTCTCGTTAAACCACTTCACGGTACCCGTTACTGTTGACATGTTTATCACTACCTTTAATTACGATTGTTTCGCCCCGAGGGGCTGTTGCGCTTGATGGGAACAAAACCGAAGACCGAAGACTGCAGTGGCTCAAAAAAAAGCGCGCTGGAACTCCCAGCCATACCAGTGTAGCACTCTGAGGCAGGCGCGCAGGTGAATTTTTTTTGACCACTAATGGTCAAAATTTGGCAGATACCCACCTCACCGGACGGGCAAAATTTTCATCAAGTCCGTTTTGCCGGCTTCCGCTAGAGCGCTACCCATGGTGATCAGGATGTAATCGCCACGGGTTAAAAACCCGCCGTCGACCAGAAATTCAATCGTTCGTGCTTCAAGATCTTCTCGCGCGAATGCCGTGTAATCGAAGAACAGCGGCACCACGCCGCGGCACAGGGCTAGCCGTTGCAGCGTATCCGCACGCCGCGTCAAAGCGAATATGGGCAGCCCTGAGGAGAGCCTCGACATCATGGTCGGAGTCGTCCCCCGCTCAGTGAGGCAGGCGATACCCCTGACGCCAGGAAAGTGATTGGCACCGTACATGGCAGAGAGGGCTATGGTCTCCTGGGCGCTGGAAAACTCCCGATCCAATCGGTACCGCGAGGTTCTTGCAACGGGATGTTGTTCTGCGCCAACCGCGGCATCCGCCATGGCGGTAACGACCTCGACAGGGAACTCGCCCACCGCCGTTTCTGCCGACAACATCACGGCGTCGGTACCGTCCAATACCGCGTTGGCAACGTCGAAGACCTCGGCACGGGTTGGCATCGAATTGCTGATCATCGACTCCATCATTTGTGTTGCCGTAATCACCATGCGATCGCGTTTGCGTGTGGTGGAGATCAGGTTTTTCTGAATGCCGATCAGCTGGGCATCGCCCACCTCTACCCCGAGATCGCCTCGGGCTACCATAATCCCGTCGCTCGCATCGATGATGCTATTGAGAAGCTCGGTATCGGCGACCACCTCCGCCCGTTCGATCTTGGCGATAATGGCGGGCTGCAGTCGCTGTTCCAACAGTAACCTTCTCGCTTCCTCGATATCCTGGGCGCTCGAAACGAACGATACGGCGACGAAATCGGGTTCGATCTGAGGCATGGCAGCGATGTCGTCGAGATCTTTTTCGGTGAGCGCTGGAGCCGCCAGCCCACCGCCGAGTTTGTTGACGCCTTTGCGCGAGCTGAGCCGCCCGCCAATCAGTACCGTGCAATCGACCGTGGATCCTGAGACATCGTCGACCCGCAAGCGGAGCTTTCCATCGTCGAGTAGCAGGATGTCGTCGGTCTTGACGCTAGCGGGCAGTGCCTCATATTCCACGCTGACGCCGCGGTGATCCCCCGCCTCGGCCGCAATGTCGAGACTGAGTTGGAAGGGGTCACCTGCCTGCAGCACAACGCTTCCCTGGGCAAATCCACCGACGCGGATTTTGGGTCCCTGTAGATCTGCCAGGATGCCAACATAGCGCCCATGGTGGCCCGCCTGCTTGCGGATAAATCGCGCAACTTGGGCATGATCCGACTGCGCGCCGTGGCTGAAGTTCAGTCTGAATACATCTACACCAGCGGCGAGCAGGCGTCCGATCATATCCTGGCTACTGCTTCCCGGGCCGATCGTAGCGACGATTTTGGTCCTTCGTAGCGCGGCTAGCTTAGGTGAGGGAGGTGTTGTCACGACGTCACGAGCTCCGTGTATTGGCGTAAAGGACTAATAAAACGGCTTGTGGGCAAAGCCAGAGCACGGGACAGGTCCGGTCTTCCATTGTGACTGACTTTGCTTGTTAGAAACGGCCATATTTTCTCAGAAGCCAACCGACGCAGCACACACTGGAGTGCGCCTGTTGACCATAGTCGACTAAAGTATGGCAGGATCACCGGTGTCAGTGCTATGACACAATACCGGTCTGAGGGGGGAAACGGCTTCTCTCAAACAGGTTTTTCACCGAATGTAATACGATGTACCGATGACTTTGTCCGCTGAAGCAAGACGCCCCAATCCGCCCATGGGGTATGCCTGTGACTGTACGATGCCGCTTGCCAGGCAGATGGCGCTGGTTGCAGAGTTTTACGTACACCGGATACGTCCCTCCAGAATCGCTTACCGCTTGGGTATCGATATTGCGCAGGTTGAGGGATGGTTGTCCGGTGAACAGGATGGCGAGCAATTTCAGCAGTTGATCGCCGCCTGCAAAAAGAGAAAGTACCAAGCGCAGATGCGGCGGGCTGACCGCCTTCGTGGCCAACAGGCTTACGAGATGCGTTTGGCCGCGCAGAATGATCTTTGGAAGGACCAGGGGGCACTTTGATAGGCCTCTGGTCAGTAGCGTGAAAGGAGGCGCGGAGGCCTATGACGGATAGCATCCATGAAGTGCTGGATAAGTGGCACCGGGTGATGGCAGGGAGTGGGACCGAGGGGTTGGTCGAGCTGCTCTCCCCCGACTGCACGTTTTGGTCCCCCGTGGTACATACCCCACAGCAGGGTCGAGACATCACCTTTCTCTATTTAAGTGCCGCCAGTCAGGTCTTCGATACCGACTTCCGATACGTCAGGCAGATTGTTCAGCAGGACTCGGCAATGCTGGAGTTTGAGTGCTCTATAGAAGGCATTCATATTAATGGCGTGGATATTATTCAGGTTAAGCAGGGTCAGATTTCCGATTTCAAAGTGATGGTGCGACCGCTGAAGGCAGTGCATAAGGTTCACGAGCGGATGATGAGCATGCTCGAGGCTCTCAAAAACACTGCGCAGACTGCCGGGTAGGTCATCCGGTAGCGCTTGAGGCGAGCCGGCGCCACCGCTACACTTTCGAGAGGCTAGAAAAAGGAAACCCCACTATGGCGCTGATTGTTAAAACCACTTATCGGGTAAGAGACGCGCAAAAAGCCTCGTTTCTGGCGGACTTCTCTGTGGTCGCGCAGGCAACCATGGCGGCACCCGCATGTGACTGGATTTATGTTGCCGAGGACCTCGAGGAAGACACCGTCGTAGCCATGTCCTATTGGCAATCAGAAGCGGGTTTTGACGATCACCTTAGATGGCGGATCGGAACCAGCCGGTGGACTGAGATGGAGCAAAAGTATCTCGAGGGCGAGCCCGAGTATAAATTGATGCCGGTGATGTTTCGCTTCCGCGACAATTAACCAGTAGCTGTTCACTGTTTTTCGGCAGGCCAGATAAACCTCGGCCTGCGGACTTAGTCAGTGTTGAGGCGTTTTGTCTCAATCAAATGATTTGCGAGCTCGTCGGCCTGTGTTTTAGACAGGCCCATGCGCTCTCGTAGTGCTTCGATCTCCTCGGCCTCGTCAGCTGAAATGATGCCGTCCTCCAGCGCCTCACGCACTTTGTGCTCGAATTCGGCATATTGTTTCGACATTTGTTTGGAGAAGCCGGCGCCGACAATACCTGTCAGCAATGCCACGGTGCAGACGCCCATCATCGCGGTCATGGCGCCAATGATTTTGCCAGCGGCCGTTACGGGCGAGACATCGCCGTAGCCGACGGTGGTCAGTGTCACAATTGCCCACCACATGGTCTCCGGAATGGATGGGAAGGCATCGGGCTGCGCGTCACGCTCTGCAACGTAAATTAATGAGCTGGATAAAAACAGCGCCACGACCATGAGATAGAGCGCGGCGCCGAAGGCCTGCCTTTCGGAATGGATGGCCGATACAAGGTCTTCGAGCGCTGTTGTGAAGTGGCTCAGCTTGAGCAGGCGTGCCAGTCGCATCACTCGCAGCAATCTGAGATCAGCGCCCACCCAAATGAACTGCAACAGTGTGGGCAGTATGGCAATCAAATCGATTAGCCCGGTAAAGCTAAAAATGTAATTCAGCCGCTTACCCAGCGCAGTCTTTCCCTGCAGGTCACGGTTATCGGGTGCGGACCAAATGCGCAAGACGTACTCGATCGAGAAGAAGATGACCGAGATAATTTCAAAGATGAG
>CAXPKH010000070.1:0-7758 GCA_964217615.1 Luminiphilus sp. | reverse complement strand
CAGGTATCGTCAGAATACTTCTGATAGAGACCGAGTCTCTTGCGTTGCCCACAGAGCTGTCGAACGCCGCAAAGATGCTGAGTTCCGCGGGAATATTGGCCTTCATGGGGTGGGCGATGGCTTGGGTTACAGAGGGTGATGTCGCGGTTTACTGGTACCCCCAAGTCATGTTGCTGCTGGTCGGTTTTGCCTTGCTGGTGTTTCTGGTGAGTCGCGCCGTGAGCGCACATCATCAGACGGGCTGGGCAGCGAAAGTCATGAACATCGGCTGGTTGGGCTTTTCTTTCGGCGTGGTAGCTGGCTTGCGGCATCTGGACAGCCCTCAATCGATGGGGCCTGCGATCGCCTTCAGCTTCAGCAGTTTGTTGTATGCCTTAATAGCCATTGTTGTAGGGCTCATTTGGGCTCCTTCCACTATGGCGGATCGAAACGGCGCGCTAACGCTGGGGCTCGGATTTGCCGCGACTGTCACGGTATCGGTAGTCGCCATTCTGGCAGTGCTGGTGTCTGTATTGCCCTGAGGTCGTGTTCCTCATCTCGTCGGCGGGAGATTCTCCGCGATCCACCGTTGCGGGTATCGGCAAGATATTGCCGTTCTAACGCTGCGTCCGGCAGATACGTTTTTATATAAATAATTGATTTATAAACGCTTTTAATAAATTAATAGCTGACGGCACATTTATTGCTTTTATATTGTCAAAGATGACAGTGACGGCCTCATGATTTCACTCGGAAATTTAGCAGAAGCGTCGATGCGGGCAATCGGTGCGCTGACCAAGTCAGAAAGGGCTGTCAGTCAAGCGACAGAGCGCCTCGCAACGGGTGAGAAGATCAATCACGCTGCTGATGACGCGGCGGGAATGGCAATGGCCGCTCGTATGCAAGCCCAAATCGTGGGTTTGCAGCAGGGTATTCAGAATGGTTTGGATGGCATCAATCTGGTGCGCACGGCTGACTCGGTCATCGGCGACTTGATTGACATCACCCAGCGCATGCGAGAGCTGTACCTGCAACAGGCTAACGGCACTCAGGGTGCCGCTGAAATAGCCATTTTGCAGAACGAGATTGATGGGCTCCGGGTATCCCTGACCGAGTTGGCTAGGCAAAGTGAATTCAACGCCACACCACTATTTATGGAGGCCAAAACGGTCCCCTTCACCGTGGGCGCCAATATGAGTGGCCCCATTTCGGTCGACTTACCCAAATTGGTTAACACTATTGAAACACCCAAGTCCTTCGAGAACGGTGACTTTGAAGCGGATGCCCCGGGATCTGCCTCCATTACAGGGTGGGACATTATCGAGCAGGTCATTATTTTTGGAACGGACAGCATCGCTGGGCACGTCACGCCATCGGATACGGTGGCGAATGGCACAGACCAAAGTACACCCAGTAATGCGGGCTCTATGGAGGTTACGACCTCTAACGCGCAATGGAGCGAAGGGTCTCAGTCGGTGCGATTAACCAGCTCTGGGATCACTACCAACGCGGGGTATGACACGGTAAGGGGACCGGCGCTGGTGAGTCAGGAATCGCTGACTATGAAAGTCGGCGATGCCGTCTCGTTCGATTGGCGAGCACAAGGTGGCGCCGACGACTATGACGTGTATGCCTACTTATTGAACGTTGATACCGGTGAGACGGTTGAAATTCTCAATGATACTGGTACGACCACTAACTGGCAGTCTGAAAGTCTGACGATTGCTGACGAGGGTACCTATAAGTTTGTTTTTGTGGGCGGGACCTACGATGCCTCGGGCGGTCTTGCCGCAGGCGCTCAGCTCTTCGTAGACAATATTGTGGCTACAACCACCATCACCACGTACGATTTTACGCTGGCGACCAACACCCTCTCAGCGGTCGATCAAACGATCGGAACGCTGCTAGGCCATCGCGCGGAATTTGGTGCGGCGATTAACCGCATTACTCATGCAGTCGACGCGCTAACAATTACCGGTGTCAATCTGGAGGCGAGTCATAGTGTGCTCACCGATACCAACTACGCGAAAGAGACCAGCGAATTGGCGTCTGCATCAATAATTAATCAGGCGGCGACGGGTGTCCTCCAGCAGTCCCACGACATCTCAAAGCGTATCTTTAGCAGCGTCATTCAGTCGGTAGATAAATAACCGGTCAGTTTTTTCCACTAACTCGATCTGAGCGCGGTGAATCCACTAGATGCGGTTCCAGGGGGTGATGCGGTAGCGCCCAATTGCTATTTACTATGTGCCGATTCAGCGGAGCCACTATCCTTTGATCCGACATTTCCGGAGTGAAGACGCGGCATGCGCAGATTACAGGTACTTGAGTGGTTCGGGGTTGTCACCGCGATTGCATACTCCCTATTGGTGGCTGCCAATGTGGGACTTGAATTTTTCGGTTTTGTGCTCCTCCTGATATCTTCGGGCACCATCGGTCTTTGGGCGTATTTAGGTGGCCACCGCGGTATTTTGCTACTGCAGTTTTTTTATGCGGTAGCCGGCTTAATTGGTATTGTCCGCTGGTTTTGATATCCCGCGACAGGTGTGCTGATGTTTTGTTCGGTTTTGGCAAAGGCTGCGTGAGCGAACCGGTTATGCAGTTCGCGATTTCACCGATTTTAGGCGAAGAGGCAGATCACCTTTTGGTGCGCTCCGATGAGTACATGGCCGCGCTTTATCCCCCAGAGAGCAACCATCTGGTCAGTAGCGAGAGTCTGAGATCGGGAGACGCCCTGTTTCTGGGTGCTTTTATCACTGAGGAGCATCAGGTCCGTGAGGCCTCCGACGACTGCGGTGAACAAGAGATACTGACGCGCTGTATTGGTTGCGTAGCGGCCCGCTTTTACCGTGATCAAGGTTATGCCGAAATCAAAAGACTTTTTGTGGATGAAGGGTTTCGGGGTAATGCAATCGCAAGAACTTTGATGGCCGCGATCGAGTCGGGGATTTTGGCAGAGGACATTTTTTGTGCGCGACTGGAAATGGGGATTTATCAACCAGAGGCCGATGCACTCTACCGGTCTCTGGGTTATCGAGAGATTCCGCCGTTTGGTGATTATCTGCTGGACCCCCTTAGTCAGTTTCTTGAGAAGGTTTTGGGTGACCGCGACGGTGGGGTTGATCCGGGCACTTGATGGTCGTTGTTTATGTTCCCCAAAAATCTGCTGGATTCGCCAACGCGTCATCATCCCGATGGGGGTTTGGCAATGCGGGGTGTAGCGATTTGACTGCCGGGGACGGGTCGGGGACCGACAAAGTTAGCGATTCATATGTCGTGCTCGCAAGCTAACAGGTGCGCCAGAACTGCGCTTTCTTTATGACAACGACGCGTCTATACTCAGCCGAGTGTAGGGTTCCAACCGCCTCATGGTGACCAGCGCATCGGGGGATGCAGTTTTAGGGAGTGAGAGCGGGACAGAAAGATCGGGAGAGGGGCAGCCTCGACAATTGACCCAAGCGTCAGTGTTGAGGGCACGAAACAAAAAATAATAAATAGGAGAGCTAGTGAAGCGCTTCTACTACATCAGTGATGATCTGGACGATTTAGAGCAGATCGAGCATCAGTTGGAAGCTGGCGGCATTGCCCGGCCGCAAATCTATTTGTTAAGTAACGATGACGTGGGTCTTGAGAACCGAGATGTGAATCGGGTTGCAAGTTTCCTCAAGACTGATGTGATTCATGCCGGCGAAATCGGCGCGTTACTGGGTTTGGCTATTGCGTCTGTAATATTGCTGATTTCTCATTTTTCCGGGATCGCTGCCCAAGTGGGCTGGGCTCCCTTTATCTTCCTAGCCATCATCGGTTTTGGTTTCGCGACTTGGGAAGCCGGTTTTATTGGCATGCAGACGCCCAACGTGCACTTCACCCAGTTTGAAAAAGCGTTGGAGCAGGGTCGACACGTGTTGTTTGTTGAGACAGACCGTGAGGACCAGAAAAAATTGAAAGCCGTGATCAAGCAATATCCCAGCCTTGAGCGGGCGGGGACGGAGGTGACGCATACCCGTGCCCTGATGATGTTGTTAAAGTACTGGGAACGGTTCAGGAATTGGGCTCTGGTTTTCCAGGGTCGACCAAGAAGACAATAATAACGCGGCTGCGACGTACAGCCACCAAAATAGGGAGTCTCGAGCCTTCCGAAGAAAAAAGCGGACGCCAAGTTCCGCACTTCGGATGATCGAGTACTGGGGGGGCATTGGTGCCCATTTTTTGCACTGGGTGCGAGAGAAAAAATATGTTTGCTGCAATTGTACTGCTCGTTTTGGTGCTGGGAACGGTGGTGTTCCATGTTCTCAGTCCGTGGTATTTCACTCCGATAGCGTCTAACTGGTCTTCAATGGACAACACCGTCACGCTGACGTTTGCAGTGACTGGTCTTGCCTTTGTCCTCGTGAACCTTTTCATTGCTTACTGCCTGATCAAGTTTCGCAACAAGGAGGGCAGGCGAGCGGAATATGAGCCAGAAAGTATCAAGATGGAGACCTGGCTCACTGGCCTGACCACCGTGGGTATTGCCGCGATGCTGGCACCTGGCTTGCTAATCTGGAAAGACGTCGTGACGCCACCGGATTCAGCAACTGAACTCGAGGTTTTGGCGCGACAGTGGAATTGGTCATACCGGTTGCCCGGCGAGGACGGTCAATTGGGTGCGGTTGCGGTCAGTCATACGAGTGAGGACAACCCCCTCGGGATTGACCCATCAGACCCCTTTGGCCAAGACGATATCATCGTTTATGACCCGGTCCTGCATCTGAAAGTCGGTCAGCCAGTCACCTTCCTGTTGCGTTCGACCGATGTGCTCCACAATTTCACCGTCCCCCAATTCCGCGTGAAAATGGACTTTGTTCCCGGTCAGGTCTCTTACATCTGGGCTGAGCCTCAGGAAGAAGGTAGCTACGATCTCTTATGTGAGGAATTGTGCGGCGTGGGGCACTATGCCATGCGGGGCCGTGTAATCGTAGACAGCGAAGAAGATTACGCGGCGTGGTTGGCGGTTCAGCCGACCTTTGCTGAGACACAGGCTGGATTGGGAACTGATCTGGTCGCTGGACAGGCCTCTTATGCGGTTTGTAGCTCCTGTCACGGTGCGAATGCAGAGGGCAATAAGGCCATGCATGCGCCGCGACTGGCGGGGATGGATGCCGAATACATGAAGCGCCAGTTGCGGCACTTCAAGCGCGGTGTGCGCGGTACCCACGAAGACGATACCTGGGGCCAGACCATGGCGCCGATGGCGATGATGCTGGCCGATGCTTCCGCCATCAATAACGTCGTCGCCTACATCGACACGCTGTCTGGCGAGGCTGATTTCAACGGTGATAGCACCTACAACCTGAACGCGGCGGTTGAGCGATATGCACCGAGCGCATCGGGAGACCCCAGCAAGTCAGCTGCGCTATACCAGTCCACCTGCGCTATGTGTCACGGTGACGCTGGCGAGGGTGTTTGGACCGTCAATGCGCCAAACCTCACGGGTCTTGATGACTGGTATCTGGCGTCTCAGATCAAGAATTTCCGAGACGGTATCCGCGGACGCCACGCGGATGATCTTTACGGACTTCAGATGGGTCTGGTCTCTAATACCATGACGGATGATCAGGCGATAGAAGACATGGTCGCTTACATCATGACCTTGGAATCCAACACAGAAGAGCCGGTGCAGCTGGCACAACAGAGATAGTCGAGAGAATACGATGGAACATATAGCACACGACGAGACTAGTTTTGTTCGGCCCGCCGAAGTCGGCGAGATGGAGCTTTACCATCCAAAGACGTGGCTGGGGAAATACGTTTTTTCACAGGATGCGAAAACCATCGCGATTCAATATGCGGGGACTGCTATCGCCATTGGCATGGTGGCCTTGGTGTTGTCTTGGTTGATGCGTCTGCAGTTGGCATGGCCCAATACCTTTACCTTTATTGACCCTGCTTACTATCTTCAGGCCGTGACCATGCATGGCATGATCATGGTGGTCTATCTCTTGACCGCACTGTTCCTTGGGGGCTTTGGTAATTACCTGATACCCCTTATGGTCGGCGCCCGGGATATGGTGTTTCCCTGGCTCAATATGATCAGCTTCTGGGTGTATTTCACCGCGGTGTTGTTGCTGGCTGCCAGTTTCTTCGTAGGCGGCGGGTCAACCGGTGCTGGTTGGACGCTTTACCCGCCACAAGCCATCCTGCCGGGCACGCCCGGCTCGAAAGCGGGCATCCTACTCATGCTTGCCTCGTTGGCCGTGTTCATCATCGGCTTCACCATGGGTGGTTTGAACTACGTGGTGACTATTTTGCAGGCCAGAACCAGGGGTATGACGCTGATGCGCATGCCGTTAACAATCTGGGGGATTTTTGTGGCGACAGTACTGGCGCTGTTTGCGTTTCCCGCCTTGTTTGTTAGTGCCATCATGATGTCGCTGGACGTGCTGCTGGGAACCAGTTTCTTTATGCCCGCCATAATGACCATGGGTAGCGAGTCGGAGCATGTAGGTGGCAACCCACTGTTATTCCAGCACTTGTTTTGGTTCTTCGGACACCCTGAGGTTTACATCGTTGCACTGCCCGCCTTTGGCATCGTTTCTGATCTGATCAGCGTGCATGCCCGCAAAAACATCTTCGGCTACCGCATGATGGTGTGGGCCATCGTGATTATCGGTGCCCTCAGTTTTGTTGTATGGGCGCACCATATGTATGTAAGCGGCATGAACCCCTACTTTGGATTCTTCTTTGCCACCACTACTCTAATCATTGCCGTGCCGACTGCGTTGAAGGTGTACAACTGGGTGCTGACTCTGTGGCAGGGGAATATTCATCTCACAGTGCCCATGCTGTTCTCTATTGCATTCCTCTTGTTCTTTATCAATGGCGGAATGACCGGCCTGTTCCTTGGAAACGCCACTGTCAGCATGCCGCTATCGGATACGCTATTTGTGGTCGCGCACTTCCACATGGTGATGGCGGTGGCGCCAGTTATGGTCGTGTGCGGGGCGCTTTATCACTGGTACCCCAAAATCACGGGTCGCTGGTATCACGAGGGCATGGCACGCTTCCATTTCTGGGTCACTTTTGTCGGCTCCTATCTGGTATTCCTGCCCATGCATTATCTGGGAATCATGGGAGTACCCAGACGGTATTTCGAAATCACCGGTACCACCTTCCTGCCGGATTCAGCACAGAGTGTTAACGCCAGTATCACGATCGCGGCACTGGTGGTGGGTTTCGCGCAGCTTGTATTTCTTTACAACCTGATTGTGAGTGCGTTTAACGGTAAGAAGGCACCCGGGAACCCCTGGAACGCCACCACTCTTGAGTGGCAAACCGAGCATACGCCTCCTGAGCACGGCAACTTTGGTGAGGAGTTGCCCTGTGTCTATCGGTGGGCATACGACTACAGCGTTCCCGGCGTTGATGAAGACTTTATTCCTCAAAATGTGCCGCCGCGCGATCGCCAGACGGAGGTGGTGCAGTGAGCAGTATTTTTACTGAGCAACCTTGGATTGCAGATACTGGACCGATAGCGCCAGCGCTGTCGGGTACTGAGATCGCCCTGAATTCACGCCGATCTGCTTTGAAGGTGCTACTCAGTGTCGTGAGCGTTTTCTTCCTGCTGATGATTGTGGCCTACGGTGGCCGCATGCTTTACCAGGATTGGAGACCAACGCCGCAAATCAATCTGCTTTGGGCCAATACGGGTCTGCTGTTGCTGAGTAGCTTGTGTCTTCAGGGCGCGTTGATGTGGGCGCGAGAGAGCAGGATGCAGTGGGTCAAATATGGGCTGGTCGC
>CAXPKH010000069.1:0-3309 GCA_964217615.1 Luminiphilus sp. | reverse complement strand
GTTTGCGCCGTGGCAATGAAGTCTGCGTAGGGGTGGCGGGCTTGGTCGGCCACCACGTAACCGTTATCGGTGGAAAGTGACGAGACCGCTACGCCGAGATCTTTGGCCGCAGCCTCAAGGATTAATGCGCGGGTGTTAGCGCCCACCTGCCGCAACTGGGTGTAGTGCGCGCGGATCGAGGTACTGCCGCCGGTGCCCTGCATCCCAAAAAGCGGGTTCACGTAGTCCTCGTGAGTACTCGCAAGTCTGACATCCATATCCAGCGGGTTCACATCCAGCTCTTCACCCACCAAAGTGGCAAGGCCGGTGGTGACGCCCTGCCCCATCTCGGAGCGGGCCGTATAAAAGCGAATCGTGTTGTCAGGTAAAACCTGCAGAAACGCATTGGGGGTCCAGCTCCCCTCTGCTCGCGCCATCGGCAACGGTGCGGGTGTACTCGAGCAGCTTGTGAGAGAGAAACCGATAACGAGCCCGCCGCCCGCTACCGTGCTGGATTGCAGAAAGCGACGCCGCGAGACATTGACCGTGTTCATGCCCTGCCCTCCGTCTGCGTCATAGCATCGTAGGCCAGCGCTCCCTCACTCACAGACTGGATAGCGCGCTTGATCCGCGGGTAGCAGCCGCAGCGACAAATGTTGCCCGACATCGCCGTGTCTATCTCGTCGCTGCTGGGGTTGGGGTTCGTTTCGAGGAGCGCCGCGGCCGCCATGATCTGACCCGACTGGCAGTAGCCGCACTGGGGTACCGCGTATTCGTGCCACGCCGCCTGCAGGGGATGCAGGTCGTCTGGCGTACCCAGACCCTCGATGGTTGTGACCGACTTGCCTGCGACGGCGCCAACGGGCATCACGCAGGTCTTCATGGCGCTGCCATCAACGTGCATCGTGCAGGCACCGCACAGGCCGGCACCACAGCCAAATTTAGCGCCTTTTAACTTGAAGTGATCGCGCACCACCCACAAGAGCGGGGTTTCAGGATCAACATCGGCTTGTACGGGCTGGCCGTTCAACGTTAAACGGATCATAGGATGGGCGGCTCCATGGGGTCAGGGTGCTGATCAACTACCAGGAACCACGGGCCGTGTAGCCGATGGTCCCGAGATCTCAATCGGTTAATCAAAATACGTTTCGCGAGGCTGAATGGTTCTGCGGGTTTTGCCACCCAATCCGCGGATTAAGCGGAAGGGGTTCGTGTGGCATGACTCGGCTGGCCCGTATGCTATTGCTGCATCGATTGCCGTTATAAACAGCCTCCGTTTCGCCATAAAAAAGGGCGCCCTAGGGAGCGCCCTTTGAGATGAGCGTTTACCCTACTCCGGGTCGGCAACCTTGAGCAGCTGCTTGCCGAGGTTTGCCCCGGTAAACAGGCGCTGCAGGGTGGTGGGGATATTCTCAAACCCTTCCTGCATATCGATCTGATACTTGAGCTTGCCCTCACCGATCCAGCCCAGCAGGTCTTTAATCGCCTCGCCGGCGCGCGGAAGGTAGTCGAGCACGATAAAGCCCTCCATGCGGCTGCGCATGATCACCAGATTCATGATGTTGGTGGGGCCCGGTTGAGGCGTGGTCGCGTTGTAGTTGGCAATACCGCCGCACATCACCACGCGCGAGCGCATATTCAGGTGATTCAACGCGGCCTCGAGGGTGTCACCCCCCACGTTATCGAAGAACACATTCCATTTTTCCGGGCAGGCCGCGGCGATCTGCTCATTCAGGTTGCCCTGCTTGTAATCGATGGCCTGATCAAAGCCCGCCTCCTCCGTGAGCCAAGCGCACTTCTCGGGGCCGCCGGCGATGCCGACTACGCGGCAACCCTTGATCTTGGCGATTTGCCCGGCCACGGAACCGGTTGCTCCTGCGGCGCCTGACACCAGTACTGTTTCACCGGGCTGCGGATCACCGAGATCCAAAAGTCCAAAATACGCGGTGAGGCCCGTGACACCCAACACTGACAGCATCATTTCCGGGGGCGCGCCCTCGGGCATGGGTCGCAAACTCGAAGGCGGGTGCGCGGGGTCAACGACCGCATAGTCCTGCCAGCCATTCGTGGCCTGCACCATTTGACCCGCCGAGTAATCCGGGTGATTCGACTTCACCACCTGGGCTACGCAGCCGGCGCGCATAGGCTCACCAATCTGCACTGGGGGCAAGTAACTCTCGCGATCCATGGTCCAGCCCCGCTGGGTGGGGTCAAAAGAGAACATGAGGTTGCGAATCAGCACCTCACCCTCACCGGGTTCGGGAATGTCGGTCTCTACGTACTTAAAATGTTCGGGGCCGATCATGCCCACGGGGCGCTCGTGTAACAGCCACTGTCGATTCATTGTCATGCATGTCTCCGCATATCAGCTTGTGTTTCCGAGCTTCTGCAATCCTCACCATGGGGTGCGCTTCACTCGGGTAGGGATTGGGGTGTCGTTGGGGGGCGAAGCATACCCCATCGAAAGTGGCTTGTGCGATGCGGCGACGCGACAGCGGTGTATTATTTGCGCATCGCACTCGCTGGAATCCAACATGCCTCACCTGATAACACGCCATTGCCTAGCTCAACCAAACCGCAGGCCGCAATTTCCCACAGCATGGCAGCTGGCGGGTGCCCTCTTGGCGTTAATGATGGGACAAGTGCTCAGTGCAGATGCCGCTGACAACCCCTCGTCGGGCGCGGCAGCGCTCTCACGAGTCAGCCCGCATGCGCAGACCGTTACCACGGTGGCGGACCAGCTCTGGGAGTGGGCGGAGCTGGGCTATCTCGAGACACAATCAAGTCAGCTACTGCAGGATACCCTCGCCGCCGCGGGCTTTGAGATCAGCGCAGGTATCGGCGGTATCCCCACCGCGTTCACAGCCAGCTTTGGCAGTGGCACACCGGTCATCGGCATCATGGGAGAGTTCGATGCCCTGCCCGGCATCTCGCAGGCGGCCGTGCCCTACGCTGAGGCACTCACGAACAAATTCAGCGGCCACGCCTGCGGACACAATCTGTTTGGCGCAGGCTCGCTGGGCGCCGCACTGGCCGTTAAAGACTGGCTCGCAGAGACCGGCCAGCCCGGTACCGTGCGTTTTTACGGTACCCCCGCCGAGGAAGGGGGCTCGGGCAAGGTTTATTTGGTGCGCGCCGGCGCGTTTAACGACGTGGATGTCGCGCTCCACTGGCACCCGGGTGACGAGAACAGTGCCAGTCCCTCGAGCACGCTCGCGAATAAATCCGCCAAGTTTCGCTTCAAAGGCATCTCGTCCCATGCGGCCGCCGGCCCAGAGCGCGGCCGCTCGGCGCTTGATGCCATTGAAGCGATGAACTTTATGGTGAACC
>CAXPKH010000068.1:0-71354 GCA_964217615.1 Luminiphilus sp. | reverse complement strand
TGGTAGAGCGCAACCTTGCCAAGGTTGAGGTCGCGAGTTCGAACCTCGTTTCCCGCTCCATTCCTCTTACGTCGCATGACACCGACGGGGCTCTGCCACGAGTAGCTTACGGCGCCTCCTTATCTGCTGCATCCAGCTTGATCGACAAGCTATTGATGCAATAACGCTGACCTGTCTCTGTTGGTCCGTCGGGAAACACGTGGCCCAAATGTCCACCGCATTTTTGGCACAGCACCTCGGTGCGAATCATGCCGTGACTGGTATCCCGCGACTCCTCAATAACGCCCTCTGAGGCAGGCCTATCAAAACTCGGCCAACCGCAGCCCGCGTCAAACTTGGTGTCGGATTGAAACAGCACCTCACCACAGCCGCGGCAGTGATAAGTGCCCTCCTCCCAAACATTCCAGTACTCGCCGGTAAAAGCCCGCTCCGTGCCCTTCTCGCGCAGTACATAGAACTCCTCGGCGGTCAGTTGCTCTCGCCAAGCTGCTTCATCTTTATCTTGCCCGGACATCACCACTCCCTCATTCGGACGTTACTTTTAAACCTAATCGCTCTGCTCCGGCGCGGAGCCCATCATTGCCCGCGGCTATTGTAACGGGCTGCCCCGTCCACTCCGCCGGCTGCTGATAGGACTTACGCAAGTGATCAAACTCTACCGAAGTGAGACCGGCGTTGGCAGCGTCCCGCAAGCGCGCATCCTCCCGAGGCAGAATGCTCTGCTGACGCAAAAACTCAGCGATCCATCCCGTCAGCTCGCTGTCCGCAGCGCCACGCTCCGCGCTCGGTATCTCGCAGCCACTGGTAACGCCGTCTCGATCCACGAGCTCTGGTATGGCTGGCGCTTCGCAACCGGCCCAGCGCGCAACCGCCGCGGCCAGCAAATCACTGCCATTCTCTCTCGCCTTGATGGAGTGCCCCGCAATATGCGGCGACACCCAGTCGCAGCGGGACAATAAATCAGCGCTCAGAGAGGGCTCCCCTGGCCAGGTATCGAGTATCACTGTCCAGGGGCTGTCTACCAGTCGGCTCAGCGCCTCCAGCGTCATCAGGTCACCCCGGCCAGCGTTAATGAATAATCCACCGTCTTCTCGCTTGGATAAGGCGGCAACCATCTGTTCGGCCCGAACCGCATCCAGCAGTCCCCTGGAAGCGTGAGCCTCCTGATCATGGAGATTCGCGTGCAGTGAGATGACGGGCTGACAGAGGATTTCCTCCAACTCAGCACGACGGATATCACTCGGCCAGTCTACTCGCAGCGGATCGTAGGCCAGCACCCGACACCCTAGATGAGACAGTCGGCGAGCCAGCCGCTCTCCAACCTGCCCCAAGCCAACCAAGCCGACCGGGCACCCCGCTATGACTCGCTCGAACCAGCCTGCGGTCGCTAAAGCGCATAAAACATATTCCACCACCGACACCGCGTTGGAACCCGGCGCAGCGCTCCAGGCCACACCGAGACGCTCAATCGCCTCGATATCAAAGTGGTCCACTCCTGCGGTCGCTGTTCCGACAAATTGCACCGAGGCTCCGGCAAGCAAGGACTCGTTTACTGGCGTGATCGAGCGCACCAGCAAAATATCAGCATCGGATATCGTGGCGGGGGTAATGTCGCGCCCCGGCAAGATCGTCACCTCCCCCATCAGCGCCTTCAAGGCGGCCGTGTGTGGGATCACATCGTCGACCACCCATTTCAGCTGAGTAGGCGGGGGCCTCATGCAGCAATATCCGGGACCGGCTCTGGAGCCACTGGCGAAATTGATTGCAGCGCCGTGACAAACCGGGCGGCCCTAGGCGGCAAACCGGTGCGTTCAAACTGATCGTACCATTCTTGAATGCGCCCCTCGAAGCGGCGCAACTGCTGGGGTTCAATCTGCGCGCCAACATTATCGACACTTGGAGAAAACGGTATGCCAATGGCTTCACAAAAAAACCACTCTATCGCTTGGGGTCGCGCCTCGACCGCAAAAAAAGCCTGCTGCTGGCCAGCATCGCGGCCATCAGGGCTGTACCAGTAGCCATAGTCTGCGAGTTGTCTCCGACGCCTGCCTGCGACACACCAATGCGCAACTTCGTGTAAAGCGCTGCGCACATAATCTTCACGAAAGTGAATTTGCGACGGATTCCCGGGCTGAAAGAACGGCTCACTTGCACCGCCCACCAACACGGTCGCCTCAGTCATGGCGAAGCAATCTCGAAAAAGCACGGTAAGATCGTCTGCGGTCAAACCCGCCGTGGATAACGTCATTGGAGCAACTAGCTCGCGGCTTTGCGAATACGATACAAAAATTGCTCCCCGTCACGACGCGAGAGCAGTAAGGCGTGTCCCAGAAAATTGCAGAAGTTGGCGATGTCCCGCTCTGTCGAAGGATCAGTCGCGTGCAGCACCAACTCCTGCCCCGGCTCAAGCCGCCGCATCGCGGCATGCAATAACATCACGGGTTCCGGGCACTTGAGGCCTACCGCATCGATCGTTTCCTGCGGCTCGGAATTGCTCACGCAGTTACTCCGCAGGCTTTACGAATCTCAGCGTCATTCGATCACTCTCACCGATGGCCAAAAAGCGCTCTCGATCGGTGTCACCCTCCGTCAGGGTCGGTGGCAACGTCCACACCCCCTTGGGGTAGTCCTTGGTGTCTCTTGGATTGGCGTTGATTTCACTGCGTCCAGCCAACTCAAGTCCCGCGAGTTCAGCCAGCTCAATGACCTTAGCTTCGGTCACGTAAGCGCTCTGCTTCATTTTATCCAGCGACAGACCCTCGTTTCCGCGATGCTGGACAATCCCCAGAACACCGCCCGGTTTTAAGGTCTCTGCGATCGCGGTGAACATCATCTCAGCCTGATCGCCGCGCAGCCAGGAATGCACATTCCTAAATGCCAGCGCCAGATCGACGCTGCCCGCAGGGGCCGGCGCCGTCGCAATCGGGGCTTGCAAAACGGCGACTTCCACCTCGCCCAGTGCGTCGTTGTTTTCCCCGAGTTTCTTCAAAAAACCGCCAAGAGAGCGCCGCGCGTAGGGGCCCCCATTGGGGCTGGCATGCGCGGCGATCAACTTGCCATTGCCCTTCATCAAAGGGCCCAGAATCTCTGTATACCAACCCCCGCCCGGCGATACTTCCATCACCGTCATCCCCGCTTCGAGACCAAAGAAAGTCAGTGTCTCTCTGGGGTGTCGATATTGATCCCTTGACTTATTTTGCTCTGAGCGATGCTCACCCGCCAATGCGACTTCCCAGTCGAGGTCCGCTTGCGCGACCGGACTGAGGAGAAGTACCAGGGAGGCCACTATCCACGCAGATTTGCTCATGCTACTGCTCCTTACAGAAAACTCTTAGGATCGACTATAACCGCTTTTGGCGCTTTTCGAACCCAACATGTGGACCTCAACGACGCCCCTTAAGGCGACTCAGACACCAACCGGCCAATGCGGCAATTGCCGCAACGAGCGCTACGCCCAGACTCACCCACAGCAGCTGCAGCCACAGACGTTCTGGAGGCACACCGACGATGTCCACAGCACCCCAAAATAACGCCGCACACGCCGCGATCGCCAGTATGGCTGTTCGGGATCGGCTCCTTCGAATCATTAAATGTCCGCGATTGACGCTGCCGCACCTCGGGACAAGACGTCAGCATTCTGTCCACGATGTCGCAGGGCGTGGTCGATCAATACCAGCGCGAGCATGGCTTCAGCGATCGGGGTCGCGCGAATGCCGACACAGGGATCATGGCGACCCGTGGTAACCACCTCCGCGGACTCGCCCGCAACGGTAATTGTCTGTCCCGGTATCCGAATGCTTGAGGTAGGTTTCAGCGCAATACTCACCAGCAGAGGCTGACCCGAGGAAATACCCCCTAGCGTGCCGCCAGCGTGATTACTCAGAAAACCTCCGGGCGTCATTTCGTCCCGGTGCTCGCTACCGAGCTGCGATACCGCGGCGAAGCCATCACCGATCTCGACACCTTTCACCGCATTGATACCCATCATGGCATGGGCAATATCTGCATCCAGGCGGTCAAACACGGGCTCGCCCCATCCGGCTGGCACATTCTCCGCCACAATATTTATGCGCGCTCCAACTGAATCCCCTTGCTTGATCAGATCCTGCATGTAGGCCTCTAATTGCGGAACAAGGTCAGCGTCACCGCAGAAAAAAGGATTCTGCTCGACAAGATCCCAGTCGTGGCCATCAGCCTCTAAGGGTCCCAGCGCGCTCAAGTAACCCCGAATCCTGACGCCATATCGCTCTGACAGCCATTTTTTGGCAATGGCGCCGGCCGCGACCCGCATGGTGGTCTCTCGGGCAGAGGAACGCCCACCGCCACGATAATCGCGCAGACCATACTTGGCGTCATAGGTATAATCTGCATGAGCAGGTCGATATAACCCTTTAATCTTACTGTAATCTTTAGATTTTTGGTCTTCGTTGTAGACCAGTAGGCCGATGGGGGTGCCCGTGGTAACACCGTCAAACACACCGGACAAAATCTGCACCGCGTCGTCTTCTCTACGCTGCGTGGTATAGCGAGACTGACCTGGCTTTCGCCGGTTCAGGTCCGTTTGCAAATCAGCTGCCTGCAGAGCCATCCCCGGGGGGCAGCCATCGATGATACAGCCCAAGGCGGGCCCATGACTCTCCCCAAAGGTCGTCACCGTAAATAGCTTGCCAAACGTGTTACCGGACATTCTTGCCTCCTAACCCAATTATAGGGCGCCAGCAGCACTCCAGTCCCGTAATTCCTGCGCACTTACCGCCGCCACACCGGTGCCACCCTCCGGTAGATCGATCCAGGTAAACGGCACTCTGGGCAAACGACTTTCCATTGCCTCAACACTCTCTCCAACCTCAAGAATCAGCAATCCGTCGTCCGACAGCACGCGGGCGGCATCTCGCAGTAAATCCGCGGCCAATGCCACACCCTCCTCGTCTGCCTCCAGCGCACCGCGCGGCTCATGCCGATATTCAGGCGGCAAATCGCTCATTTCAATGGCAGAAACGTAGGGCGGATTTGCCAGAATCAAGTCAATACTCTGTGTATCAAACGGCGTGAGGAGGTCCCCAAGAACTCCATGCACACGCTTATTGAGGCCACAACGCTGAATGTTTTCTGCCGCCAATGACAGCGCATCCCGATCAATATCACTGAGCCACACTGCGGATGAGGGAAACACGTGCGCTGCGATGATACCCAGGCTCCCACCCCCACAACATAGATCTACGATAGTGCGCGGCGGAAGCGAAGGGCCCCACCACGGCCGACAAGCCGCTAATAAAACCTGAGCAATCGGCGATCGCGGCACCAGTGCTCGGCTGTCGCATTTGAAGGAAATGCCTGCCAGCCATGCCTCACCCAACACATAGGCCGTGGGCAAGCGGTCCTCGCAACGCTCCTGCACCATCAGCGCCAGCCGCTGCGTCGCATTCGCAGGAAACGGTGCCGCTAAAAGCTCTCGAGACTGCTCCGGAGGGAGTCCGGCAGCGCCCAGCATCAGGGCTACGGCCTCATCATGAATCGACTCATATCCGTGGCCGCAAAAGATGTTGGCCGCCGTCAAGCGATCTACCAGCCCGGCCAGCACCGTCCCGAAAGTTTCCATAAATGTGTCTAGAATAATTGACGCGCCATGATACCCTGAAAGCTGTACAGCCGCGGCGGTAGTCAACGAAACTCCAGCAAGAGACGCGAGCTGAGTTGGCGACACGGCCGTCAATTTTCGCCCATTTGCAATCTAAGTCGCCGTTACCATAGTACAAGGTAGTAAGCGCGCACTAAAATCAGGAGAGGCATCTATGTCGGTCAACCCTTTGCAGACGAGAGCTCCGACGACATTACCGGGATCTTTGACACCCGAGGCCATCGCTGTACGTGGCGCCTTGCTGGAGCGAGGCCTGGAAACCCCCATGACGAACAACGAGCTCTCACGAGACCAGCGCTACGCGAAAATCAGAGATGCCTTTACCGAGATTATGGAATCTCTCGGACTCGACCTCAGGGATGACAGTCTCGAGGAAACACCTCACCGTATCGCGAAAATGTATGTCGACGAGATATTTGGTGGCTTGGATTACGCACAATTTCCGAAGATCACCCTGATTGACAACAAGATGAATGTCGAGGAAATGGTCTGCGTTGAGGACATCGACCTGACCAGCACCTGCGAGCATCATTTCGTGACCATCGACGGTTCAGCGAAAGTCGCTTACATCCCAAAGGACACCGTCATCGGACTGAGTAAAATCAACCGACTGGTCAGGTTCTTTTCCCAGCGACCGCAGGTACAGGAGCGCCTGACGCAACAAGTGCTCGTGGCGATGCAAACCTTACTGGGAACCGACGATGTCGCCGTGACCATCAACGCGGTGCACTATTGCGTCAAGGCGAGAGGCGTCAAGGACGGCAACAGCAGCACGCGAACAACCTCCCTCGGGGGCGTGTTCAAAACTGATCCCGCATCACGGGCAGAGTTTCTGAGCTAGCAAATCCGACAGCCGAGTCGCTCCGCTGCAAAGAGGCACCAGCGACCTTTTGCAGGCGCGCCCGAACCACAACAAATCAACCGATTCGTTGAAAAAAGTGGTTTATGGCGTCCGCTATGGCGCCGCTACCCCCTTCCATATGGGTGTGGTGCCCACCGGGAATCTCTCTCAACTCGCAATCGGTGATTGCTCCCTGTGCCTCAAGCACCACCTCCATCCCGGCGCGCCGCACAAGCCCCTCCTCGGCCATCAGTAAAAGGACGCGCGCCTTCAGGCTGTCATACAGCGCGCGACTCATTTCTTCCGTTAATTTAATGGCAGATGCATGATTGAGGCGCGGGTCGTGTGTTAACGCGAGTTGGCCGACGTTTGCGCCGGTACGGAGCGCTCGCGGCGCAAGGATCCGTGCACTCTCCTCAGAAAACCCCAGCTTCCTTCGTGCGGCAACAAACTCGTCAATCCCGGAAAAGATGCGAGACCGATACTTTGCGCTATCGCGCTTGTCTTGCTGGGCCCGCGCAAACTGCTCAGGCACCGCAATTGCGCTGATCGGTGGAGGTAACAGGCCGTCCAGCAACACGAGGTGTGAACACCGATCCCCCAAGGCCGAGGCGAGGAGCACGGCAATAGCTGCTCCTCGGCTATGACCAAGAATTCCTATCGGCCCGTCCCCCCATTGGTCGACAATGCCCACCAACTGAGGGATATCGTCCCAGATATGGTAGGTCGCATCCGCAGAGCGATGGTCGCTATAGCCTTGACCCGACAAATCGAGTGCCAGTACACGCAAATCAGCGAGTTGCGGCGCCAAAACCGAAAAAGACAACGCGTTGTCCAGCCATCCATGCAACGCTATTACGCGCTGCGCATCGGACCTACCCCACTCAAGCCCCGCATAAGTCAGGCCGTCAACTTTAAAGGAAACCTCTCGCCCGGCCAGACTCATGTTGCACTCCGGATAGCGTCAGGGTGATGCGGCAACAGCACTGTCCCGCCTCTGCATGTGAAAGGACAGACCGGGCCGTAACGACCTCGCCATGGAACCATAGCGTGATTCTCCCGCTAGCTCGCGCTCATCTCCACCAACAGTTTATTCAAGCGAGAAACATAGGTTGCAGGATCTTCAAGGGTCGAACCCTCTGCCAAAAAGGCCTGATCCAGCAAGATTTGCGCGAGATCGGCAAAACGATCCTCGTCAGTTTCCTGATCGAGTCGCTTGACCAACGGATGCTCTACGTTAATTTCCATGGTTGGCTTACTGCTGGGCATCTCTTGGCCGGCCGCCTCCATGATCTTGCGCATTTGAGCACCCATCTCATGTTCTGCTACCGTCAGGCAAGCTGGGGAGGACGTTAGCCGCACCGTGGGCCGAACGGCATCGACGCGACCACCCAGCACACCCTGCATGCGCTCAACCAGAGATTCGCTGGCCTTCTCCGCCGCCTCAAGCGCCTGTTTGGCGCCTTCATCGTCTCCCTCTCCATCCCATTCGCCCTTTGCACAATCCCGAAATGGCTTGCCCTCAAACTCACCGAGATGACTCATCAACCACTCATCAACCCGGTCTGACAACAGTAGGACCTCAATGCCCTTCTGTCGCAATGCCTCTATGTGAGGGCTATTTTTCGCCGTCGCATGATTTTCGGCCACTACGTAGTAAATCGACTTCTGATCGTCAGACATCCCCTCGACGTACTGGGCGAGTGAGATACGCTGCGCCGCCTCATCGTCCCGGGTGGTGGCAAACCTCAGCAGAGAGGAGATCTTTTCCCGATTGGCGAAATCTTCCGCTGGGCCCTCCTTCAAAACCACCCCGAAGGTATCCCAAAACTGCGCATATTCCTCGGGTTGCTTGGATGCCATTTTCGACAACATATCCAGCACTCTCTTGGTCAGCGCACCGCGTATCGAATCCACCTGCTGGTTTTGCTGCAGTATTTCCCGCGACACGTTTAGCGGTAAATCATTGGAATCCAATACGCCTTTCACGAAGCGGAGATACATGGGCAAAAACTGCTCTGCTTCGTCCATGATGAAGGTGCGCTGCACGTAGAGCTTGAGCCCACGCGCTCCCTCGCGATGCCACAGATCAAAAGGCGCTCTCCGCGGGAGGTAGAGCAAGGAGGTGTATTCGAGCTTCCCTTCTACCGCGTTATGACTCCAACTTAAGGCGTCTTCAAAATCGTGCGAGATGTGTTTGTAAAACGCTTGATATTCATCATCTGAGATGTCCGAGCGACTGCGTGTCCAAAGCGCCTTTGCTTCATTAACCGGCTTCCACTCGGGCTCTGCCGACTCGGGAGCCTCGTCCGCTTCTGACTCGCCGCGGCGCTCCTCTGGCATCATGACCGGCACCGAGATGTGGTCTGAATATTTCTTGATAACTGAGCGCACTCGCCAACTATCGGCAAATTCCTCTGCGTCAGCTTTTAGATGCAGCGTGATCGTCGTCCCCGGCGCCTCGCGAGTCGCCTCGGCAACCGTAAACTCGTCTTCTCCCGCTGAGGTCCAGCGTGTTGCAGACGTCTCGCCGGCTTTTCGGGTAATCACCTCTACCTGATCGGCAACAATAAACGACGAATAAAAACCCACGCCGAACTGCCCGATTAGCTGACTGTCCTGCTTCTGATCGCCGCTGAGTTGCTCCATGAACGCTGCAGTTCCCGACTTTGCGATCGTCCCGAGGTTATCAATAACCTCCTCGCGGGACATACCAATACCGTTATCGTCGATCGTGATGGTCTTGCTCTCGGCATCGGTCGCAACCCGCACACGGTACTCGCCTGCAGATTCTGCCAAAGACGTATCGGCAATCACCGCAAAGCGATGCTTGTCGATGGCATCAGACGCATTCGAGATAAGCTCTCGCAAAAATATTTCTTTGTTGGAGTACAGCGAATGGATCATGAGGTGAAGCAGACGCTTCGCCTCAGTCTGAAAACCTAGGGTTTGTGTCGCTTCAGCAGTCATAGATCCGTCTCTTTGCTTATCGAAGGCTCTTAAATGAGGGCCTAGGTGTAAATTTCAAGTCTTCTCGGGACTCAGCACTTACAAAAAAGCCCGCGCATGGCGGGCTTCAGCAGCGTCTGACCTCTACCAGCCCGTCACCTCAGTGAGCGCGGCCCCGATATCTGCCAGAGATCGGACCGTTCGTACACCGGCTGCCTCAAGCGCGGCAAACTTCTCGTCTGCAGTGCCCTTACCGCCAGAAATAATGGCGCCCGCGTGCCCCATCCGCTTGCCCTTCGGCGCGGTCACCCCCGCAATATAGGACACCACCGGTTTGGTTACGTGACTTTTTATGAAATCGGCGGCCTCTTCCTCCGCGGTACCACCAATTTCGCCAATCATGACGATAGCCTCGGTTTGCTCATCTTTTTCAAACAAATCGAGAATGTCGACAAAATGAGAGCCCGGAATCGGATCGCCCCCGATGCCCACGCAGGTCGACTGCCCGTAGCCCACGTCCGTGGTTTGTTTGACTGCCTCATAGGTCAAGGTCCCGGAGCGGGAAACGATCCCGACACGACCCGGCAGGTGAATATCCGCGGGCATAATACCAATCTTGCATTCGCCCGGCGTGATCACGCCCGGACAATTAGGACCGATCAGACGAACACCCAGCTCATCACACTTCACTTTCACCTCGAGCATATCCAACGTCGGTACGCCTTCGGTAATGCAAACGATTAATTCAATACCCGCGTTGGCAGCCTCGAGAATCGAGTCCTTGCAAAAAGCAGCGGGCACATAAATCACCGACGCGTCTGCTTGGGTTTGCGCCACCGCCTCAGAAACCGTATTGAAAACCGGTAAGTCCAGATGGGTTTGTCCGCCTTTCCCCGGGGTCACGCCGCCCACCATCTTGGTACCGTAGGCTATCGCTTGCTCCGAGTGAAAGGTTCCCTGCGAACCCGTGAATCCCTGACAAATAACGCGGGTATCGGCATTGATCAAAATACTCATGAGCGACCTCCCGCTGCCGCCACAACTTTCTGAGCGGCATCCGCCAAACCCTCTGCCGCTTCGATGTTCAGACCGCTATTCGCCAAAATCTCTCGCCCGCGGGCGGCGTTATTTCCTTCCAATCTAACCACTACCGGTACCGCTACACCGACCTCTTCCACTGCACCAATTACCCCTTCAGCGATGAGGTCACAGCGCACAATGCCACCGAATATATTGATTAATACAGCGCTGACATTACTGTCCGACAAGATGATCTTAAACGCCTCGCTTACACGCTCTTTGGTGGCGCCACCGCCCACATCAAGAAAATTGGCGGGCGCGCCGCCATGTAACTTAACGATATCCATGGTCCCCATTGCCAGACCGGCCCCATTCACCATGCAACCAATATTGCCGTCCAAAGCCACATAGTTGAGATCCCACTGGGCGGCGTGTGCCTCCCGCTCGTCCTCCTGAGTCGGGTCGTGCATGGCCTCCAAATCTGGATGCCGGTAAAGCGCGTTGGAGTCGACCACAACCTTGGCATCCAGGCAGTGCAGGTTGCCCTCCTCGGTAATAACCAGCGGATTGACCTCGATCAACGCCAGATCCTTTTCCGCAAACAACCGAGCAAGGCCGATAAAAATATCAACAAACTGTCGCACTTGGGCTCCGCTGAGCCCCAGTCGGAAAGCCAGATCGCGCCCTTGGTATGGCTGCGCGCCCACCAATGGGTCGATTTCCGCCTTGAGAATTTTTTCGGGAGTTTCGTGAGCGACCTTCTCAATCTCAACGCCGCCCTCAGTGGAGGCCATAAAAACCACTCTTCGGCTGGCACGATCGACCACAGCCCCCAAATAGAGTTCGTCGGCAATGTCAGTGCAGGCTTCCACCAGGATGCGTGAAACTGGCTGCCCAGCGGCATCCGTCTGATAGGTGATCAGGCGCTGGCCAAGCCATTGCGAGGCAAATTCACCGGCCGCTTCCGGGGTCTCCACGAGCTTTACGCCACCGGCCTTGCCCCGACCACCGGCATGAACCTGCGCCTTGACAACCCAACGCTGCCCCCCAATTTCCTGAGCAGCCGTGATGGCCGCCTCGGCTGAATCGACCGCGTGACCCGTCGAGACTGGCAAGCCGTACTCGGCGAATAACGCCTTCCCCTGATACTCGTGCAGATTCATGCTTTCCTCTCAACTCAGCCCGGCCCACTGCGCGCCCCCTCGATGCCGGACGCTCGAGGAGACCTGGCTTAAATGTTTAACGCTTGGGTCGATTCACCATATGAATTGCCCTGCTGTCGACCGCTAAAGCCGCCTCATGAACGGCCTCAGACATTGTCGGGTGTCCGAAAACCATCAATTGTAAATCTTCCGTGCTAGCGGCCATTTCCATCGCAATGACGATTTGCTGAACGAGATCAGCTGCCGAGGGCCCTACGACATGGGCGCCCAAAATCTGATCGGAATCTGCATCCGCGATAATCTTCACTAGCCCGTCGGTCTCTCCTGATGCTTGCGCTCGACCAATTGCTGCAAACGGGAACGTGCCCACCTTGACTTCAGCGCCTTCGGCGCGAAGTTCTTGCTCGGTCTTCCCTACGGCCGCCACTTCTGGGTGGGTATAGATAATGGATGGCACGACCTCGTAATTCAGCTGTGCTGATTTGCCATGGATGCGCTCGGCCACCATGACACCCTCCTCAGAACCCTTGTGCGCCAACATCGGCCCTCTGACAATATCGCCTATGGCCCAAACGCCTGGAGCCTCGGTTGCACAAGACTCGTTAACAAAGACGAAACCCCGTTCATCGACCGTCACGCCCGAATCCGAAGAAAACAGCTTATCTGTGCGTGGGCGCCGGCCTACCGCGACAATGAGCTTATCGAAGGTCTCAGAGCAATCCTCTCCGCCTTGGGAATAAGCCACGGTGACACCTGACTGCGATACCTCACTCCCCGTAACTCTCGCTCCCAAGCGAATATCTAGTCCCTGCTTGGCAAATATTTTTGCCGACTCCTTGGCTATTTGTTCGTCCATGTTGGGCAGGAACGTATCCATGGCCTCGAGCACCACCACCTCCGAACCAAGGCGCGCCCACACGCTCCCCAGTTCGAGGCCGATCACACCCGCTCCGATCACACCGAGACGTCCCGGCACCGCATCAAAACAGAGCGCGCCGGTAGAATCGACTATTCGATCACCGTCGACTGGCGCCGGCGGAATCTCGATAGGCTCGGAGCCCGCCGCCAGCACGACATTATCCGCGGTGTAGACCACCTTTTCCGAATCAACGGAAGTGACCTCAACCTGACGGCCTGCCCCTAAAGTCGCCGAGCCAGAGACAACTTCTACGCCATTGTGTTTCAAGAGCCCCGAGACGCCACCGGTTAATTGCGAGACGATTTTTTCTTTACGCGCCATCATTTCCGCTACGTTCAAAGACACCTCGGACACCGCAATACCGTGTTCAGCCATATGCGATTTCGCCTCGGCATAGCGATGTGAACTGTCCAGCAATGCCTTGGAGGGGATGCAGCCCACATTCAGACAGGTTCCGCCCAACTCTGGCTGCCCCTTAGCACCTACCGCCTGCTCTATAACCGCCGTAGACATTCCCAGCTGCGCACATTTAATGGCACAGACGTAACCCGCGGGCCCAGAGCCGATAACAATGACATCAAAGTGATTAGACACGTTTACCCTCCGCAATCAGAGTTGAAGCAGAATTCTGGCAGGATCCTCAATCAATCCCTTTATGGTGACCAGAAACTGCACTGCCGTCTTACCGTCCACCAATCGGTGATCGTAAGATAGAGCCAAATACATCATCGGTTGAATCACCACCTCGCCATTCATCGCAATGGGGCGATCTTGTATCGTGTGCATGCCCAGTATCCCGGTTTGTGGTGGATTTAATATCGGTGTGGAGAGGAGTGAGCCGAAAACACCGCCATTCGATACCGTGAAGGTGCCGCCTGTCATCTCCTCGATAGTGAGTTTTTTGTCACGAGCCTTAATTCCCAAATCGTGAATGGCTGCCTCGATATCGGCAATGCTCATAAAGTCTGCATCGCGCAAAATCGGCACAACCAAACCCTCATCTACCGATACGGCAACGCCGATATCCTGATACCCATGGTAGACGACATCGTTGCCGTCGATGGACGCGTTGACGGCCGGGAATCGCTTTAACGCCTCGCAAGCCGCGCGCACGAAAAACCCCATGAAGCCCAACCGCGTACCGTTATGAACCGCCTCGAACTGATCTCGATACTGTTTACGCAGCTTCATGAGAGGCGCCATATTCACCTCGTTGAAGGTGGTGAGCATTGCCGTTTGCTGTGTAGCCCCCAGCAAACGCTCAGCGATCCGCGCTCGCATACGACTCATTGGCACCCGCTTTTCTATGCGCTCACTGGTCGCCCCGCCAACCTCCAGCAGGATCTCCGCAGCCGGCAAAGATTTGGATGGGGTGCCCTCTTGGGTCGATGATTGCTGAGCAGTCAGCGTACTAAGATGCGCGAGGACATCCTCCTTCAATAAGCGCCCACCCTTACCCGAGGCAAGAATGTCTTGAGCCTCCAGTCCGTGCTCTTCCAATAATGCGCGAACAGCAGGCCCCATGGGGACCGCACCCGCAACTGCCTCTTCTTCGGGTGCATCAGCGGAGGATGTTTCCGGCGCCACAGGCTCGCCACCGGCAGAGGGGTTGCTGGCTCCGGAAGCGCCCTCACCTGCCACTAAAGTTGCCAGCAGGGCCTCACTTGAAATAGTCTCTCCTTCAGGAACAATAATCGCCTCGATGACGCCGTGCGCTGGTGCCACTACCTCCATCACGACCTTGTCGGTTTCTATTTCGACCAAAAGCTCATCCCGCGCGACGCTCTCGCCGGGCTGCTTATGCCAGGCGGCCACCACGCCATCTGCCACTGATTCCGGAAACGCCGGCGCTTTGATCTCAATCGTCATGAAAATACCCTCTATTCAAAACGCGATTAGTGGCCCCAAGGCATTGGCCCGAGTGCCTCATCAATAAATTTCTCCTGCTCTCGCAAATGCAGAGCGGAGTATCCCGCTGCGGCAGACGCTGACGGCTCACGACCCACGTAGCGCAAAAATACATCGACCTTGTGTCGCTGAACGACAGAAGCCATGCGACTTTGCATGGCATACCACACGCCCTGATTTTTGGGCTCTTCCTGCAGCCAAACAGCGTCTTCAAGATTTTGATAGCGCTGAAGAACCTCAAGCAGATCGAGACGTGGAAAGGGGTACATCTGTTCGATCCTGATGATCGCAATGTCGGCGATCTCCCGCTCTCTCCGCGCTGCGCGAAGGTCGTAAAACACCTTGCCGGAGCAGAAAATGACCCGCTTGATGGTCGCGGGATCCAGGGCGTCGGTCTCATCAATCACTGTTTGGAACGCGCCCTCAGCTAACTCCTCCAGCTGCGAAACCGCTTCTTTGTGACGCAACAGGCTCTTCGGCGTCATCACTACCAGCGGCGAGCGCAGGGGTCTGATGGCCTGACGCCGTAACATGTGAAACACCTGCGCGGGCGTGGTGGGGATACATACCTGTATGTTGTCCTCGGCGCAAAGTTGCAGGAAACGTTCCAGCCTTGCTGAGGAATGCTCTGGGCCCTGCCCCTCATAGCCATGCGGCAGCAGCATGGTGAGCCCACATAAGCGACTCCATTTGTTCTCACCGCTTGAGATAAATTGATCAATCACCACTTGAGCGCCATTTGCGAAGTCGCCGAATTGCGCCTCCCAAATCACCAGTCCGCCAGGGGATGTGGTGGCGTATCCGTATTCAAACGCCAAAACCGCCTCCTCTGACAACAGCGAGTCGAAGATCTGGAAAGGTGCTTGCTCCTCACTCACAGACTCTAGCGGCACCCAAGTACCCCCGTCTTTTTGATTATGGAGTACGGCATGGCGATGACTGAAGGTTCCCCTGCCGACGTCCTGTCCCGTCAGTCTTACGGGATATCCCTGCTGTAGCAGGGACGCGTAAGCCATAGTCTCGGCGAAGCCCCAGTTCACTTCCTGAGCACCTGCGCCCATCTTGAGGCGGTCATCCAACAACTTGCGAACGACACGGTGCACTGTAAAGCCCGAGGGGACCGCGGCCATTTGTTCGGAGAGGCTTTTGAGCGCTTCCAGAGAAACTCGCGTATCCGCGGCGACGTCCCACCGGTGATTGAGATAGGGGGACCAATCAACGAACAGCTCCTTGTTGGGCTCTGACACCAGAGAGCTCACCAGCGGCTGATTCTGCTCCAGCGCCTGACGATAATGCTCAACCCAGTCAGCGTCCTCCTGCTCGGACAGCAGACCCTCGCGAATCAGTCGTTGCGCATAGATCTCGCGGGTTGTCGGGTGGTTTTTGATCGTCTCATACATCTTCGGTTGGGTAACCGAGGGCTCGTCCGCCTCGTTGTGTCCCCGCCTGCGATAGCAAACAAGATCGATAACAACGTCTTTTTGAAATTGATTACGAAAATCAACAGCCAACTGAGTCACAAATACCACGGCTTCCGGGTCATCGCCGTTCACGTGGAAAATGGGCGCCTGCACCATTTTGGCAATGTCCGTGCAGTACTCTGTGGAACGTGCGTCAGACGGCTCACTGGTCGTGAAACCGATTTGATTGTTCAGAACAATGTGCAACGTGCCACCCGTTCGATAGGCACGGGTTTGGGACATCTGAAAGGTTTCCATCACAACGCCCTGTCCCGCGAACGCGGCGTCTCCATGGATCACTATGGGGACTACAGTGTTGCCTATCGGATCTTTTCTGCGATCTTGCCGGGCGCGAACCGAACCCTCGACCACCGGGGAGACGATTTCCAAATGCGAGGGATTGAATGCCAATGCGAGGTGAACCTCGCCTCCGGCCGTCATCATATTTGAGGAAAACCCTTGATGATATTTAACGTCGCCAGAACCGATGTAGGCGACCCGCCCCTCAAACTCGTCAAACAACTCAACGGGGTTTTTGCCCAGTATATTGACCAGCACGTTAAGCCGCCCACGGTGCGCCATGCCGATACAGATTTCCTTGGCGCCGTAACCCCCAACCCGCTGGATGGTCTCGGACAACATTGGGATCAGGCTTTCGCCCCCCTCAAGACCGAAACGCTTAGTACCAGGGTACTTGGAGCCCAATGATCGCTCGAGCCCCTCGGCCCCGTTCATCTGACGAAGCATGTTAAGCCGCTGCTCTCGGGTAAACTCTGGCGCACTGCGCACAGCCTCCATACGGCTCATGATCCAGTGCCGCTCGTCGGTATTAACGATATGCATAAATTCCGCGCCGACCGTCCCGCAGTAAGTCCGCTGGAGGTCATCGCGAATTTCCGCCAAAGTCGCCTCAGACCGCCCAAAATACAGCGTTCCCACCTGAAACGTCGTATCCAGATCAGCGTCGCTCAACTCATGGAATGAGAGATCAAGGTCTGGCACCGCAGGGCGAGGGGTCAAACCTAGCGGATCCAGCTTCGCCTGCTGGTGTCCTCGCTGCCGATAAGCAGAGATGAGTTGCACCACTCTGACCTGCTTGCGCTCATACTCTGTTGCGTGAGAATCATTCGCGACGGTCGAATCCGTACGCACCCGCATTTTCGAGATGCGCGCAAAGCGCTCACGCAAGACGGAATGGGGCAGGTCGTGGAATGTGCCCGCGTCAGACTGCACGAGGGGAAGTTTGTCGAAATAGTCCCGCCACTCGGGAGCTACTCCGTTGGGGTCCTGTAGGTAGGATTCGTAAAGCGCCTCGACATATTCAGCGTTGCCGCCGGCAATATGTGAGGTTGCCCACTGGGCCAGCATACCTGGCAGTGGCGTCATCTTTGACACACTTTACCCCCCCTTTTTTTCTTTATTGCGCGTAGCAGGCGCAGCGCCCGATGGCGGTCGCTATCTTACGAGAAAAAAGCGCTGGGCGTCGCCCGTATGCACGCAGGTTTAAGAGGGAAATTCCACTAAACCCGTTACCCAGACTACGATATAATTAATAATTATATTACTCATAACCGGAAAATCGGCAATTATGCCTAGCTGGAATGGAAAGTATCTCACGTAGCCCTATTGAGTAACATGCCACGAATATGGCCAATCGCCTTGGTGGGGTTCAGTCCTTTGGGGCACACGTTGACGCAGTTCTGGATACCGTGGCACCGAAAGACGCTAAAGGGATCATCCAGCTTTGCCAGGCGCTCCTCTGTCGCAGTGTCGCGGCTATCGGCCAGAAAACGATAGGCCTGCAAAAGCCCAGCGGGCCCGATGAATCGATCAGGGTTCCACCAGAAAGAGGGGCAACTGGTCGAACAACAGGCGCACAAAATACACTCATACAGACCGTCAAGTTGCGCCCTCTCCTCAGGCGTTTGCAGGCGCTCTATGGCGGGCGCGGGCGCGGCATTTTGCAAATAGGGCTGGACCTTCTCGTACTGAGCGTAAAAAAGACTCATATCCACCACTAAATCGCGAATGACGGGCAGCCCCGGCAACGGCCGAATAACCAACTTATTGTTCTTCACCGACTCTGACAAAGGAGAAATGCATGCCAAGCCGTTTTTCCCATTCATATTGAGGCCATCCGAGCCACAGACGCCCTCCCGACAGCTCCTGCGGTAAGTCACGCTTCCGTCATGCTCGGCTTTGATCAACTCCAACACGTCGAGCACCATCAGGTCTCGCCCTCCCGTATCGACCGAGAAGTCTTGCATATAGGGGGCATCGTCGGTCTCGGGGTTATACCGATAAAGGCTGACCTGTAGCATCTTCTGAACTCCTGACTTACTCAGTAACTTCGGGCTTTTGGCTGGAAGGTTTCAACGGTATGGGGCGTAAAGTTGACGCCTCGCTTTGACACGCGCTTGCCATCCCCGTGATACAACGAGTGACACAGCCAATTCTCGTCGTCACGTTCCGTGAAGTCATCGCGAGCGTGTGCTCCACGACTTTCGTCTCTCGCCTCAGCGACAATGGCAGTCGCCTCGGCAGTCTCAAACAAATTCTGCAATTCGAGACATTCAATGCGAGACGTATTGAATGCTGAGGAGCGGTCAGCGAGAACCACTGTCTCCACGCGCTCCCTCAATGAATCCAACTTGGCTATCCCCTCCCGCATGAACTCTCCGGTGCGGAATACCCCAAAATGATTCTGCATGATCTCCTGCAGCTCACGACGCAATGGCGCTACAGCCTCGCCGCTCTCGCGGTCATTCAAGGCTTGCAATCGCGCGTTAGCCGCTTCTATGTCGGACTGATTCGCGTCCCTTAATTCGATCCCCTCGCGCAGCGCCTTTTCGATAAACAGACCCGAGGCGCGACCAAAAACCACAAGATCCAGCAACGAATTCCCGCCTAAGCGATTCGCACCGTGCACCGAAACACACGCGACCTCACCGCAAGCGAACAGGCCAGGAATCACTTGATCATTACCATCACTGTCAACCGTCAGCGCTTGTCCATGGATATTCGTAGGGATGCCTCCCATCATGTAATGACAGGTTGGGACTACAGGTATCGGCTCTTTCACCGGATCAACGTGTGCAAACGTTCGGCTTAACTCGCAAATACCGGGCAACCGCGACTCCAGCACCTCTTCTCCCAAGTGATCAAGCTTGAGCTTCACATGGTCGCCATTCGGCCCACAGCCCCGACCTTCAAGGATCTCCATGATCATGGACCTTGCCACCACGTCGCGACCCGCTAGGTCCTTTGCATTGGGGGCGTAACGCTCCATAAAACGCTCGCCGTCCTTATTAATCAGGTAGCCGCCCTCTCCGCGGCAACCCTCGGTTACCAGCGTACCGGCTCCGTAAATACCCGTCGGATGGAACTGCCACATCTCCATGTCCTGCGCAGGCACACCTGCCCTCAGCGCCATCCCCATACCATCCCCAGTATTAATATGGGCATTGGTGGTCGAGGCATAAATTCTACCCGCACCCCCCGTGGCAAAGACTGTCGCTTTGGACTTTACGTAGACGGTCTCTCCGGTTTCGATACAGATCGCGATCACGCCGACAACCGCGCCGTCCTGATTCTTCACCAAATCGACTGCGAACCACTCATTGAAGAACACCGTCTCGTTCTTGATGTTGTTCTGATAGAGGGTATGGAGAAGCGCGTGACCCGTGCGATCGGCCGCGGCACAGGTTCGTGCGGCCTGCCCTCCTTCTCCAAAATTCTTGGACTGTCCTCCGAAAGGCCGCTGGTAGATACGCCCTTCCTCAGTCCTCGAAAACGGCAACCCCATGTGCTCAAGCTCGAAAATCGCTTCCGGACCCACCGAGCACATGTACTCGATAGCGTCCTGGTCACCGATGTAATCAGAGCCCTTCACGGTGTCATACATGTGCCAACGCCAATCGTCATCGGGATCCGCGCTTGCGATTGCACAGGTAATGCCGCCTTGCGCAGACACCGTGTGGGAACGGGTCGGAAACACTTTTGAGATCACCGCCGTCTTGTAGCCCGACTGGGCTAGCTGCAATGCCGCGCGCATGCCAGCACCGCCTCCGCCAACGATGACCCCATCGAATGAAATCGTTTTCATACTCTTCTCGTTCTTTTAGGCATTGGGGCCATCACTGACCGTCCCGCTGATCAGTTCCAGACAATCACCACTACCCAGATCACATACACAACCAGCGCCAGCGATGCGCCCAACTGACACAACAGCCGAAGCACATTACCCATCGCGCCCAACATTCGTTCAGTCAAGTAGTCCGTAAAGACTGACCACAATCCTATCCAGCTGTGTGCTGCTAAAGACAGCGCAGCCAGCAGCGTGAACACTTTGACCCAAGTCTGATCGAACAAACCTCGCCAAGAAGTGTAGTCAACTGAAGCGCCCAAGTGGTAGGCAACAAAAATAAAGTAGGCAAGCAGAATCACCGAGGTCACGCGCTGGATCAGCCAATCCGAGAGCCCTGTTCGACTGAAGCTGGTAACGGATGTCACCATATCGCCACTCCCCATAACGCCGCTGCAAGGGCGGCACTCGCAAATACCAGCCGTGCACCAAGAACACCGCCACGCATGGTCTCTCCAATCCCCGCATCCATGATTAAGTGTTTGATGCCCGCAAGCGCGTGATAACTCAAAAACGTCGCGATCAACCACATCGCCAATTTCGCCAGCGGGGACCCCAGCGTCTCGACCAACGCCAAGAATGAAGCCTCAGAGGCCAGGCTCTGATCCAAAGCCCAAAGCAAGAGGAAGCTGGCAAAAAACATCAACACACCGGTCACACGATGGGTGATAGAGGCATAAGCTGTGACGGGCAGGTTGATGGTGCCCAAATCCAGATTAACCGGGCGCTTGTCCCTTAATGTCGGTTTCACATTGGCTCTCGAAATTCTGTGATGGGTATTGGGTCTACCATCGTCGGAGCGTGGCGACCCGCGGCCCGGAGTATAAGTTGGCAAATCCTTGAATACAATTTTTGACGCGGAAATAGCGAGTATCAACGCCGCGCAAATTGACATCCCCCGCAGGCACGATTAGTTTGACGCCTCTTTATTCACAACCGGCGCGAAGGGACATGTCCGATAAAAAAGCAACGCTCAACATTACAGACGACAACGGGTCTCAACACGCCATAGACTTGGCTGTTCATACTGGCACCTTAGGCCCCGACGTGGTTGACGTTGGGAGCCTTACCGCCAATGGGTACTTTACCTACGACCCTGGATTCACATCGACCGCAGCCTGTGAGTCTCAAATCACTTTCATCGATGGCGAGAAGGGCATTCTGCTTCATCGAGGTTACCCGATAGAGCAATTGGCAGAGCACTCTGACTATCTCGAAACCTGCTATTTGCTGTTGAATGGTGAGCTTCCCACCGCAGAGCAAAAACAAGAGTTTGTCGGCATCATGACCCGCCACACGATGGTTCACGAGCAGATCAGAACTTTTTTCAACGGGTTCCGCAGAGACGCTCACCCCATGGCCATCATGTGCGGTGTAGTCGGCGCACTGTCAGCGTTCTACCACGACTCCACTGACATCTCAGATCCTTGGCACCGAGAGGTCGCCGCATTCCGCTTGATCGCGAAAATGCCGACCATTGCCGCGATGAGCTACAAGTTTTCGATCGGTCAGCCCTTCATGTACCCCGACAACAGCCTGGACTATGCCGCAAACTTTCTTCATATGATGTTCGGTAATCCCTGCGAGAAAACAACAGTATCGCCAACGATTGCTCGGGCAATGGACCGTATATTTTTGCTTCATGCAGACCATGAGCAGAATGCCTCTACGTCTACGGTCAGGCTTGCCGGATCATCTCAGGCCAATCCCTTTGCCTGTATTGCCGCGGGTATTGCAGCGCTGTGGGGCCCCTCCCACGGGGGTGCCAACGAGGCCGTCGTGAAGATGTTGGAAGAAATTGGCTCAGTAGCGCGCATTGACGAGTTCATCGCGCGGGCCAAAGATAAAGACGATCCCTTCCGGTTGATGGGCTTTGGGCACCGGGTCTATAAAAACTTTGACCCCCGCGCCAAGGTCATGAAGCAAGCCGCAGATGAGGTGCTTGCTGAGCTCGGCATCGAAGACGAGATGCTGGAAATCGCCAAACGCCTGGAAGAGATTGCGCTGAAAGACGAGTACTTCATTGAAAAGAAACTCTATCCCAACGTGGACTTTTACTCCGGAATCATTCTCAAGGCGCTGGGTATTCCCACTTCAATGTTCACGGTGATCTTTGCCATTGGACGTACGGTAGGATGGATTGCGCACTGGAATGAAATGATGAGTAACGCATACCGAATCGGGAGGCCCAGGCAGCTCTATACCGGACAAGCTCAGCGCGACTTTATCCCCTTGGATAAACGGTAGCTCGCCATGACGCCCGGCGCAGTCATTACCGGCTCGGGTTTGTACACGCCCGCCAACGCCATCAGCAATGAAGAGCTTGTCACTGCTTTTAATGCCTGGGTTGACCTCTATAACGCTGAGCATGCCGAAGCCATTGAGCGCGGTGAGCGCGAGCAGAAAATGCACTCCTCAGTTGAGTTTATTGAGAAGGCGTCGGGCATCAAAAGTCGTTATGTCATCGACAAAGCGGGGATTCTTGATCCAACCAGAATGGTGCCGTCCATTCGAGAGCGCAGCAACGACTCACCTTCCGTGATGTGCGAAATCGCCTGCGCAGCAGCTCGAGAGGCGATGGAGCAGGCCGGAGTCACTGCCAATCAAATCGATATGGTTATAGTCGCGGCTTCTAATATGCAGCGCGCCTACCCAGCCATGGCCATCGAAGTGCAGGCGGCACTGGGTGCGACCGGGTTTGCTTTTGACATGAATGTTGCCTGCTCCTCGGCAACATTTGGCATCCAGCAAGCCAGTGACGCGATTCGCTCAGGAAGCGCAAAGAAGGTGTTGATGGTCAATCCTGAGATCTGTACCGGACACCTCAACTTCAGAGACCGGGATTCCCATTTTATTTTTGGCGATGTTGCGACAGCGGTCTTATTAGAAGCAGCGAGCGAAATAGCCGATGGTGTGGGTTGGGATGTGGTCGATTCACGGCTTCAGACGCTCTTTTCCAATAATATTCGCAACAATTTCGGATTTCTCAACCGCGCAGATGAAGCCGGTGTGGGCAGCGTAGACAAACTGTTTGTGCAGGAAGGTAGAAAGGTGTTTAAGGAGGTTTGCCCCGCGGTCGCCACACAAATTACCGAACAACTGGCCGAGCTGGAGATGGCACCGGATGAGGTAAAACGTATCTGGTTACATCAGGCCAACCAAAACATGAACGATTTAATTGCGCGAAAGGTTTTTGGCAGAACACCCACAGAGGAAGAAGCCCCCACGATTCTCGACGAGTACGCCAACACATCCTCGGCCGGCTCAATCATTGCCTTCCACAAGCACAACCAGGACCTAAACAGCGGCGATTTAGCAGTCCTCTGCTCATTTGGAGCCGGCTACAGCATCGGCTCTATTGTGTTGCGCCGTCGTTAACCCTTCGACCTTAGTCAACGCTATCGAGAATCTCGGCTAACGCCGCTAGCAACAGCTGCGTTTGCTCTAGGGTGCCGATCGATACGCGCAGCCAATCCACGATTTTCGGATTATCCCATCTGCGCACCAGAATATTGCGCTGTCGCAACGCCTCAAACAACGCCAAGCCACCCTTTGACTTGTGGCGGGTAAATACAAAGTTCGCCTGCGAGGGGAGCACATCAAAATCCATTCGTTGCAGCCCCTGAGTCATTCGCTGCCGACTGTCGACAACCACTGCCGATGCGTGGGCAAACCACGCTGTATCTTCGATGGCCGCACAGGCAGCTGTTTGCGCTACGGCGTCCAAAGGATAGGAGTTAAACGAGTCTTTGATCCTATTCAACCCATCTACGAGATCCGGATGGGCCAAGGCGTACCCGACACGCATCCCCGCCAGACTGTGGCTCTTGGACAGGCTGCGCGTGACAATCAGGTTGTCATATTGATTGATGAGGGGAGCTGAGGTTTCAGCGCCGAATCCATAATAGGCCTCGTCGATGATCACCAGCCGGTTACTATTCGCTGCAACCAGGCGCTCGACTACAGCACGCGATAGCGCAAGGCCCGTTGGGGCATTGGGGTTAGCGAGCACGAGCGCGCCCTTAGCGTTGGACAGAGCCTCAATATCGACGGCGAAGTCATCCAACAACAGATATTGGGTGAGCGAGGACCCATAGAGCTGACACCAGACAGGATAAAAGCCGTAGGTAATATCGACGCTACAGACTGGGCCATTAGCAAGAAAAGCAGCCCACAGGTGTGCCAAAACCTCGTCCGAACCGTTACCAACAAAAATCTGCTCAGCCACCAGTCCTTCCTGCTGGGCTATTGCGGCCCTGAGTGATTTGGCGGTGGGGTCAGGGTAGCGGCGCAGGGACTCTCCCGACAGGGAAGAGATCGCAGACATCACAGCGTCGGAGGGCGGTAGAGCGTGCTCGTTGGTATTGAGCTTCAAGCAACTTTGCGCGTCGGGCTGCTCACCCGGCACATAGGGTCTCAGAGAGGAGATCCCTTCTACCCAAAATCGACTCATAACGAACACCCGCACCTAGCGCGCTCATGCTAACCGTTGCGACCACTAATGTCAGCGGCACAAGACAAAATCAAGGATCAGAAAAGAGTTAGGAGGCTGTATCGCTATCAGTGCTTCGCGAGGCTGGGAAGACCAAACTAAAACAACTACCCTTTCCCGGCTCACTCTCGACAAACAATTTGGCCTCATGGGACACGGCAACATGCTTTACGATGGCCAGTCCGAGTCCCGTGCCTCCAGTCTTCTGACTGCGACTTTTATCCACACGGTAAAACCGTTCGGTGAGCCGCGGGATATGTTTTGCGGCAATACCCTGCCCCTCGTCCTCCACCTTCAGTACCGGTCCAACAGCAGAATCCATCCAACTGACACTGACAGGACCTGACTCACTGTACTTCAGGGCGTTAACCGTCAAATTGCTGATCGCACTGAGTAACTCGCGTTCGTCACCGAGGAGCCGCTTGCTTGACTTCACGTTCAGCTCAATGTCGCGGTCTGGCCAGGCAGAACGCAACTCCGTCACCAATGTTGAGATTAAAGCCCGCACATCAACAATGTCCTCTTTGCGCTCGCCCTCTACCGTCTCAATCTGCGTTAGCCACAGCAGGTCAGCGATCAAATTCTCCATTCGCACTACTTGCGTCGCCATCGTGGCAAAAGGTTTCTTCAACGCGGCATGGAGCTCAACGCTCAAAGAAGGAAGCGTCTCAATGTAGCCTTTAATCACGGTGAGTGGCGTCCGCAATTCATGCGAGACATTCCCCACGAAGTCGCGGCGCATCCGCTCCAGCCTATCCTGTTCGGACACATCTTTTACAAATACCAGCCGGTCACTCTCACCAAACCGGGAAAATTCCAACTGCAGACAGAACTCAGGATCCGGACCCGGCCTGAATCTCAATGGTTTTTGAAAATTCTCCTGCCGAAGGTATTTGGCCAAGGCCTTGCCGGGAAGCAAATCAGGGAGGCGCTTTCCCTCTTCCTCCACCAGCTGAATCTTCAGCACATACTCCGCCGCAGCGTTACACCACAACAATTCGTCACGGGAGTTGAGAATCATGGCCGCCTCTCGCATGGATTCGATGGACTCCTTGCGATAGGCACGAGAGGGGGACGCTGTGCTCGTCCCACTCAACCCCCGGTTCCTGAGTACATAGACATCGCGCAATACGCCACGAACGGCGGCATCACCGAGAGGAGGTAAATCATCGGGATTGGCAAACCACCGGTAGAGCCTCGATAACTGCCAGGCCCACAGGAGTATCAAGAGTATCAGCGCGACCAGGATCGCGCCCAATGGGTCGTCCGTGATCATCCAGCACCCAAAGCCCAGCCCTGCTGCCAACAGGACTCTTCGATACTCCAGCGCAATGAGGCCTGGACTACTCAAACGGCGTTAAGATCTCTTGGAGAAAATCGATAGCCCGTGCCTCGTACGGTCTGAATCAAATCACTGTACGTTGCATCGACCTCCTGCAAGACTTTCCTTAGGCGCCGAATATGCACATCCACGGTGCGCTCCTCCACATAAACGTTGGCTCCCCAAACGTGATCAAGCAATTGGGCTCTCGTATACGCACGCTCGGGATGCGCCATAAAAAAATGCAACAACTTAAATTCGGTTGGGCCCATGATTAGCGCGCGAGAATCTAATGACACGCGGTGGCTGTCCACCTCCAATACGAGCCCGCCCACCGTCAGGGTATCTCCCCCTGTAGCGCCAGACAGACGACGCAAAATTGCCCGCATGCGTGCAATGAGCTCCTTGGGCGCAAAGGGCTTAGTAATGTAATCGTCGGCGCCCACATCAAGACCCTGAATCACGTTATCTTCGTGGCTCTTGGCCGTGAGCATAATGACTGGAATATTTTGGGTCGAGTCCGCTCCCTTGAGCCTGCGCAGCAGGTCGATACCGCTTCCCCCGGGCAGCATCCAGTCGAGCAAGATGATGTCAGGGGCGTGGTCAGTGACCAATTGATGTGCTTCGTGAATGTCACCGGCCTCTAGACATTCAAAGCCCGCCATCTCCAGCGCAAGACGAAGCATTTCTCTGATGCTCCCTTCATCGTCGACCAACAGCACTTTTGTTGCAGTCACGCTTCAATAGCCTCTAATCGCTTGAAAAACAGCTATTACACCTCACTTCCGTGACAATTCTATGACAGACGAGCGCCAGCCCATCGCATCACCACCAGTCAAACCAACCCCGGGGCTCGAGCTCTTTGGAGCACCCCTGTAACTGTGAGTTGTAACGCTGGGCCTGCCTTTCCACTTTTCGCGCCACGTCCACTAACCAGTCCTTGCTTCGGTAAGTCTGGCGTTTGTAGCCTCCATGTCCCTCGTGGTATGCGAGGTACAGTCGAAATGCATCTTGTTTATCAAGCCCAAGCTGTTGGTGCGACATATCGTTGTACCACCCGATAAAGTCGATGGCGTCACCAAAGTCGTCTCGATCAGCGCCGTAATTTCCCGAGCTACGCTGATACCATTCCCACGTACTGTTTTTAGCCTGGGAATAACCGTAGGCATCTGAGGGTCGGGGGCCCGGGATCACACCAAACAGCTTTTTGCGGGGTGGTTTAGCAGTGGCAACAAACCGAGACTCCTGATGCATAAACGCCATCGATACCGATATGGGCACGTTCCAGCGCGCTCTCGATTCTTTGGCATCCTCGTACCAACCTGACTTCTCGCGGAAAATATCGCAGACATTGTCGACCTGCTCAGGGGGAGAAGTCGTACACGCAACCAACACGCCGGAGGCGAGTAATGCAGCCAGAGCCCGCGCTCTTTGCAGCGTCACCATCATCACTGGCCTCCCAATATGTTGATCAACGCTTCTTCATCGATAACGGGGATGTCGAGGGTTTCGGCCTTCTTCTTTTTGGAACCCGCCCCAGGGCCCGCGACGACGGTACTCGTCTTGGAAGAAACACTGGCTGCGGTCTTCGCACCCAGAGCGCGCAATCTGGCCTCCGCCTCATCACGGCCCATAGTCGCCAGTTTTCCGGTGACCACCCATATCGTGCCGGTGAGCGGGCCATCACCCTGATCGGCCTCTATCGCAGGCCACGTCACGCCCGCATCGAGCAGAGCGGCTAACAACGCCCGATTAAGTGGGTTCGCTGTATAAGCGTGGATATGTTCTGCCACGATTGGGCCCACGTCATCAACGCCTTCCAAATCCTCTTTGGTGGCAGCGAGCAAGCTTTCGAGATCAAGGAAATGCAACGCCAAAGCTCTCGAGGTGGCCTCACCCACCTCCCTGATGCCCAGGGCGTAGATGAATCGCGCGAAGGTCGTCGAGCGGGCTCGTCGCAAGGCATCGATGATATTCTCACTGGATTTTACTCCCATCCGATCAAGCTGCTCCAATTGCACAGCATCAAGGCGAAATAAATCGCTCAGCGATCGCACAAACCCTTCATCGACAAGCTGATCAACGAGTTTGTCACCAAGGCCCTCGATATCCATCGCTTTACGGGACGCGAAGTGGCGCACAGCCGCCTTTAATTGCGCGCTGCAACCAAACCCAGCAACGCAGCGGATAACAGCCTCGCCCTCTTCCCGCTCGACAGCACCGCCACAGACCGGGCAGACGTCGGGGAAAACAATGGGTTCACGCGCCAGAGATGTCGAATCTGTGTCCGGCTCGGGCACCACAGACACAACCTGAGGAATCACATCACCGGCTCGGCGAACGACGACCCGATCACCTAAGCGCAACCCTAACCTGCAGATCTCATCGGCGTTGTGGAGCGTCGCGTTGCTAACCGTGACGCCGGCGACAGCGACAGGCTCAAGCCGCGCGACCGGCGTGATTGCCCCAGTCCTACCCACCTGAAAGTCCACACCAAGCAGCCGCGTGCTGACTTCCTGAGCGGGAAATTTTCGAGCAATGGCCCAACGCGGAGCGCGGGAGACAAAGCCTAGACGATCCTGTAGCGCCAGATCATTCACCTTGAAAACGATGCCGTCGATGTCAAACGGCAAGGCATCCCGTAGGCCACCGAGCCGGTTGTAGTAATCCTCACAAGCCGCGATACCGGTCACGGTCTCCATGTAATCGGACACCGGGAGACCCCACAGCTCCAGAGAGCGCAGTACCTCGTTATGAAACGCGGGCAAGGCTCCTTCCACATCTCCGATTGAGTAGGCAGTAAAAGATAAAGGACGCCTAGCAGCGACTCTGGAATCCAGCTGACGCAAACTGCCCGCCGCGGCATTTCTAGGGTTTGCGAATACCTTATCGCCGTTGTTACGGGCACGCGCATTCATCTTCTCAAACGCCAACCGCGGAATAACGACCTCCCCTCGCACCTCGAGATACGCGGGAATGCCCTCACCCCTTAATTGCAGCGGGACATTGGTTATTGTTCGCACGTTTTCAGTGACATCCTCTCCCGAGGTGCCATCGCCTCTTGTGGCGGCCTGCAGCAGTTGCCCCTCCCGATAGGCAATACTCACTGCCACACCATCGAGCTTTGGCTCGCAACAATATTCAACCGACTCGACCTGAAGCCTTTCTGTCACTCGCCGATCAAAATCGACAAGCTCCTCATCGGAAAAGGCGTTATCGAGTGAGAGCATCGGACGCCGATGCGTAACAGGCTGAAAGGCGCTCAGCGGTGCCGAACCGATGCGCTGAGTCGGCGAGTCTGGCGTAACCCATTCTGGATGTGCGCTCTCGAGCGCCTGCAAGCGGCGCATTGCTGTGTCGTATTCGACATCAGGCACCTCGGGTTCATCCCGATCGAAGTAAGCCGCAGACCAGCGCAGCAACGTCTCTCTCAGCAACGACATTTCTTTTTGTGCGGAGGTCATGAGGCCATCAGTTCCGGCGAACGAGCAGACGTCTCTCCAACTCCCGAATCTGCTGACGCATATGCTCGAGGCTAGAGCGCGTCACAACGCTTCGCTTCTCGTCCTGAATATCGCCATCCAACGCCTTCGCTACGACCTTGGTGGTTTCATACATATAGTCAAACGCCTTCAGCATGTCTGTGGGGCCAGGCAAGGTGACAAAAAACATCAAACCTCGCGTCTGCAACGGCTCCATATTGTCAATATCAAATACGCCGGGCTTCATCATATTGGCCACGCTGAACTCGATCGGGCCCCTGCCCGAGGCCCGCTCATGCCGGTGAAAGAAATCCATATCCCCAAACCGCAAATCACAGGCCAGCAAGGTCTGCAAAATATCCATCCCTGCAAACCCTTCCTCAGATCGGGCCACCACATAGAGAATAAATACGTGCGTGTTAGCGCCGCGCGGCAACCTTCCCTGCTCCACGGAATCGGCCTCTGATGTCGCCTCAGGTTCAAGGTTGTCGAGCCAATCCACCGTGCCCTGGGAGCTGCCATCAGGCTCGGAAGATGCCGAAAGATCACTCGCGGGCTTCACGGTACGCCTTCGTGATATGGCGGCAGGCGCATCAGGCTCACTTCCCTCCAATGAGGCCCTCTCTTCACGCTCTGTCGCTTCATCGACGACCGGCTCGGGTTCGGCGACCGCGTCAACCGTCTGCGCCTCGCGCTCTACCGCAACGTCTATGGGGTCAGGCGCCGAGACAAATGTTCGCTCCTGACCTGCCGATTCCATAGCATCCTTACCGAGGGGCTCCGTCTCAACCAGCTCGTGATCCGGCTCAGCCGCGTTAAATTCTCCCGCGCCGAGATCATCGCGACGGACAATGCGGGCTCCTCCGTTAGGCAATTCAGTTAACAGATTAAAAGCATCATCGTCATCAGACAGAGACTTGGAGCGTTCAATCCTAGCGTTAAGACGGATCTCCGCATTGCGCTCTCGCCAAAATCTTCGACCAGCGTCGACCAGCACGGCAGCAATCATTACGCCACCGACAATCACCATCCAGTCTCTTATCGAAAGCTGCTCCATTACCCGAATCCCTAGCTCGCTGCGAGCTGTGCCGCCTCTTCTACGTCAACGCTAACAAGCCGAGACACACCTGGCTCTTGCATGGTTACACCCATCAACTGATCTGCAGACTCCATCGTTATCTTGTTATGCGTGATAAAAACGAACTGAACCCGTTCAGACATCTCCCTCACCAATCTCGCATAACGCCCCACATTGGCGTCATCCAGTGGCGCATCGACCTCATCAAGCATACAAAACGGCGCCGGATTAAGCTGAAAAATCGAGAATACCAGCGCGATCGCCGTCATCGCTTTTTCACCCCCTGACAGCAAATGGATCGTCGAGTTTTTCTTCCCCGGCGGTCGCGCAAAGATGGCGACGCCTGTATCCAACAAATCGTCGCCCGTCATTTCTAGAGAGGCGGTACCCCCGCCAAAAACTCTGGGAAAGAGTTCGGCAAAACCCGCATTAATTTGGTCAAAAGTATCTTTAAATCGCTGCCGAGTCTCTTTGTCGATCTTTCGGATAGCTGTCTTCAGCGTCTCTAGCGCGGCCTCAAGATCATCGTTCTGCGCGTCGAGGTAGTGCTTTCTTTCCGCAGCCTTGGCGTGCTCGTCAATTGCGGCCAAGTTAATAGGCCCCAGTCGGTTGATGCGGTTAGCGGCGCGCTCAACCCGGCTCAGCCATTCCGCCTCTTCCGCCTCCTCGGGTAGAGATGAAACCACTTCCTGCAAGACCGCGTCTCTCTTAGTGATTTCCTCTTCGAGCGTCTGGAGTCGAACCGCGCTCTCCGCCTCGCGGAGGCGGAGTTGCTCCATATCGCCTTGCACGCTATTCACCGTCTGCTCTTGATCCATCCGCTGTGCTTCAAGGCCGCGCAGCTTGACATCAATTTCGCCGACCAACGTGCGCTGGCTGTTGAGGTCAGCCTCAGCCGTTATGCGCTGCTCTAGCAACTCCGACAATCGAGCTTTCATTTCTGCGTCGGGGTCTTCACCCGAGGGCAGGGTATGATGAAGTTCAGTTTCGCGAGATTCGAGCGCTTTCAGCTGAGACTCCATGCGAGAGATCGTTTCTCTGATCGAGGCAGCTTGAGCCTCCAGACTTTGGCCCTGCAACTCTCCCCGCATCAGTTCGTCTGCCGCCATCCGGGATGACTCACGCTGACCGGATTGTGACACCGTCAAGCGTTCGCGCTCAGTCTGGAGACGCTCTCGCTCAATGCGATCGAGCTCCATTTGATCAAGCGCCTCGGATAGCTGCGTCCTGGCCTCCGCAAGGTTCGCCTGCTCCTGCTCATACTGCCGCTCACTCTCGGCAATTTCTTCCTCTAATCTTTTGAAACGTTGCGCCTGTTGCTCTAACTTGGTAGCGAGCGCTCTTTGCTCGGCCAACCATTCGGCCCGATCGTTAACATTCGCCTGCAACGCTTGTTGTGCCCTCGCCAAGGACTTTTCCAGTTCGGTGCGTTGCTCCAGCAAGCTCCTGATGTCACCCTCGATCCGGTCTGCCTCCGACCGGCTTTGCTCAAGCTGCTCATTGAGAGCATCCAGCTGAGCCTGCCGCGCGATCATACCCGCCGCCGGATCTGTCTCTGAATAATGTCGATACCATCCCCGACCCAGCCAGTGCCCATCGCGCGTAACAACGGATTCGTGATCCGCCAAATCGGCGAGCAGCGTTCGAGCCGCACCCAAATCGGCTGCCGTCTTTACCCAGGACAGCCAGTGCATAACGATTGGTGGTCCCTTCGCCCGATTCGCCAACGTACCTTCGACAGCCTCAGGAGCGACATCGGTATTACCGAGCAAGAAAGCCCCGGCGGGGATCTCGTGCATATTGGGCAGGTTGTTCACATCAGCATCTGCGATCAGTAATGCAGAGAGTTTGTCAGCCAATACCTGCTCCACTGCAGAATCCCAACCGGGCTCGACTTCAAGCGCCGTGTAAACGCCGCCCAAAGCAGACAACGCAGATGAGCGCACCCAGTCATCCAATGCGATTCGCGCTCTGTCATCCGGTGTCGCTTGCTGCAATGCGGTCAGCGAGGCAATGTGTCCCCGAGATTCCTGAATCGTAGCGCGCACGCTATCCTGCTCGCTTCTGGCCTGTTCGATGGCGCTCTGAGATTCCGACAGCTCCTGCTGCAGATTCGAGATCTGCGACTCGAGCTCTGTGATCGTTCGATCCGCCTCCTCAATGTTCGCCAGATACGGGGCGCCGCCAGTATCACCCGAGATATCGAGCGCGGCCTGCTCTTGCTGTAACTGCTGTCTGCGCTCTTGCAGCTTACCCAGCACCTGCTCCAAATAGGCGATGCGGCTCTGCTGCACCTCCGCAGTTTTGCTCGGGCCCTGAGCACCCTCGTTAAAGCTGTCCCAGTTTTCCGACCACTGCTCAACTGCGCGGTCAGCCGCTGAAAGCGCAGTCGCCGCCTCGGCGGCCCTCGTTCTTTGCTCAGCCAATGTCGGCTCCAGTCGGCTCAGCTCGGCCTCCCACTCCTGCAGCTGTTTACGGTCGGCCGCCAGATGCTCCCGCGTTTGCTCAAGAGAGACCCGCGTCTGCTCCAGATCGCGCTGTAACTCGCCCCGCCGCTCCTGGGCAAAACGCAAGGCCTGCTCGGTGCGAGTGACCTCCCCGCCTACGGCATAAAATTTTTCCTGCGCTTCACTCAATGCGTCCGCGGCATTGACCTGATCCGACCGAGTCGCCTCTATACCTGCCAAGGTGTGTGCGACATCGGCTTTGGCAGCCTCACGTTTAATGTCGAGCGCCCCAAGCTCACCCGACACCTCACTCCGCTCCGCGTTCAAATCCCGCCACTGAATGGCATAAAGTTCACTTTGTGTAACGCGCTCTTCGGCCCTGAGATCTGCGTATTTCTCCGCGGCCTTGGCCTGCCGCTCGAGGTGCGCGAGGTTCCGCTGCAGTTCGTCGCGAAGATCGGTCAGCCGTTCGAGATTCTCAGTGGTCCGCCGCATTCGACTTTCGGTTTCACGCCGTCGCTCCTTGTACTTGGAGATCCCCGCAGCTTCTTCGATAAAAACCCTCAGCTCTTCGGGCTTCGACTCAATCAATCGAGAGACCACGCCCTGCTCGATGATGGCGTAGCTGCGCGGCCCCAAGCCAGTGCCCAGAAAGAGGTCTGTGATATCGCGGCGACGGCACTTAGCCCCGTTCAGGTAGTACTCGGATTGCGCCTCGCGAGTAACAACCCGTCGGACCGAAATCTCGTTGTAGGCCGCAAATTCGCCGGCCACCTTGCCCTGGGCGTTATCAAATATGAGTTCGATAGAGGCCTGACTCACCGGCTGACGGCTCGTGGTGCCATTGAAAATAACGTCCGTCATGGACTCGCCCCGCAGGGTCTTGGCAGAGCTCTCTCCCATCACCCAGCGCACGGCGTCGATAATGTTGGATTTTCCGCACCCGTTAGGACCGACCACTGCGCACATGTTGCCGGGAAACTGCACTGTCGTGGGATCGACAAAGGACTTGAAGCCCGCCAGCTTGATGGATTTAAGGCGCATGATGGTATCCGTGTAACCGTTCAGTCCCCCGGAACCGCACAACGACGCCGGAAAACGCTAAAACCACAACATGTAGTGTATCTGCTTCAGCTCAACAACACTATGTTTGAATAAGAATTTAGGGGATATCGCCGAGTTTCAAGACCATAACTACCGGGTCAGAGGCGCCTACCGGCACACCATCGACAACGCTCCAGGCTAGGCTGTTATCTCTGCCCGGTTGCCCGTTTGCCGAAAGCTGCACCTCCACCGCCACGGCATTGAAGCTGGAGAGCTTCTGGCCCGCCATGGAGTTCCGGTCGTCCAACGACACAAGCAACGGCCACTCGGTCACCACACGTCTCACCACGGCGATGGGCATACCGCCCTGCTGCTGCTCCGGGCGGGCAAAAACGAAGACCGTTGGCGCGGCGTCTACCTTTAAAGCGTCAGCCACTGATACGCTGATAAGAAGCCCAGGCGACACCTCAGCCACGGGCTCGGGGTTACCCATCTCGGTTCGCGCCCGCTCGATCACCTGCGTCAGCATCTGATACCCGGGCGAGCCCTCGGACTCCAAGCTTCGTAGCGCCTCCCAGTACCGAATCGCCGCAGCAAAATCCGCTTCCTCAAAAGCCGCCATGCCCAGCGTAGCGAGCGCGGCAGCAGCCATGGGGTCTAGGGCCAATGCCTGCTCAGCGCGGGACCGAGCACGAGCGCTCAGCTGCCGATCCGCTGACAAAAACTCGGCCTGCGCAGCCTTCCCCAGAATATCTGGCGACGTGGCGCCGGCGTCGATGAGCCTGTCAAAATACGGCAACGACGCGAGGGGCTCATTCACAGACAAATGATATTCGGCCAATAGCAGAGAGTAATCGGTATTGTCCGGCCGCTGCGCCGCTCGTCGCTGAATCCGTTGGATCAGCGCCGATATTTCATCGGGGCTAGCACCGTCGAGGGTCTCAAGCGCCTCGGCAATCCCGACATCCTCAAAACTCCCCAACTTAAAATACAAGCTGGCAATCAAAGCAAAGAGCGCCACAAGTCCCAGCAGCTGATATTTCATGACGTAATGCGGCCGCAATCCGTCCTGAACCGTATCGGGCGCTGATCCATCATCGATAATTCTGAGCGCCGCCTCCTCACGCAACTCGGGAGCGCTCTCCGCTAATTCCCGTTGCCTGAGACGCAACCAGTCAGCATTGCTTTCCGACACAACCGATCGCTGCCACCGCCGAGGTAGCGCAATCAGGAACAGCGCGGATACCGCAAAAAGCAGCGCCGAAAATAATAGGAAATACAACATTATGAAGCGCTGTCTTCGATTAACTTTTTAAGCTGTGCCGCCTCGGTTGACGTTAATTCGGGGGCGCCCCCGCGGCGACGTCCCACGAAATGGAGTGCCAGCGCCAACAACCCGGCGCCCATCAGCAAGCCAGGCGCCCACCACAGCAATGCCGTATTGCGATCGACCGTTGGACGATAACGCACGAACTCTCCGTAACGCGCCACCATGAACGCCAAAATCTGCTCATCACTCTGCCCAGCCTCCAGTTGCTCAACCAGCACAACTCGCAGATCCCGCGCTATCGGCGCATTGGAATCAGCAATATTCTGATTCTGGCACTTTGGGCACCTGAGTTCCTGACTCAGCATGTGGTAGCGCTGCTCCAAATCGGGCGACGAAAATTCATAGGTTTCAATTACCGCTTGCACTCCGGGCGTTAAAACGCACAGGCACAGTAGCAGTGCCAGTAGCCTACCGCTCCGCAAGCACCGCTGAGATCCACTACCCATCACTTTGTGTCCGCGCCGTTTGGTGCCGGGGACGCCTGCGAACCCTGCACGGTGGGAAACCAAGGTCCAAAATCGGCGAGAAAAACACCCTCGCTGAGAATACCCACATGCCGGTGAGCAATCCTGCCGTCACGATCTATCACGTAGGTCTCCGGGGCACCGTACACCCCCAGATCTAACCCAAGCGTACCCTCGGTATCGACAATATTGAGCTGGTAAGGATCACCTAATTGCGCCAACCAGACGCGAGCCTTGTCGGCGTCATCTTTATAATTGAGGCCATAAATCGGCACGCCCGCGTCCGCCAGCTCAAGCAAGTAAGGATGTTCTATGCGGCAGGAATAACACCAGGTGGCCCAGACATTGACCAGCGCAGGCCGTTGCTCCAGATCCGCTACCCCCAGAGGGTCACCCGACTGCAAGTCTATCTTCGCAAAGGTGGGAAAGGGTTCGCCGAGTCTCGCAGCCGGCAACGCCGTGGGATCTATCGACAATCCACGAAAGAGGAGCAACGCGAGCAACGCGAAACCCACTAGCGGGATGAAGCGCCTAGCGTGCAAACCCCAGACCTTGCTCTTGCGCTGGATCAGACACCGCTCGGGTGGCCACCTGTGCGCGATAACGGCGATCCAGAGCGGTGATCAACGCTCCGATGCCTATGAAGAACGCGCCGATCCAGAGCCAGCGAACCATGGGCTTGTACTGGAGGCGAACTGCCCACGCGCGCTCGCCTATGGGCTCACCCAAGGCAATATAGAGATCGCGAAAGAAGCCAGCGTCTATAGCCGCCTCAGTCATGATCTGCCCGCTGGCCAGATAACGCCGCTTTTCGGGGGTGAGCGTAGCGATTACCCTATCACCCAACGAGACCACGAACGTCGCTCCATCCGCGACGTAATTGGGTCCGGGTTGCTGGCTGATGCGCGTCATCTCAAAGCGATAGCCGCCAAGCTCAGCGCTTTCGCCTTCAGCCATCCTCAGATCTCGCTCCTCTGAGTGTTGCGTGACAACGACCGCCCCCAGTACCACGGCAGCAAAGCCCAAATGGGCTAGCGTCATACCCAGAAAGCTGGGCGTGAGCCTCCGCCATTGCCATGCTCCCGAGGCCCCCGCCCGCAGACGCAGCCAGACATCCCTCAGCACACCCAATGCCACCCAACCTGCGAGCAGCACCGCGAGCGCAACCCACAGATTGAAATCGAACAGCATCACGGACAAGAGGGGTGCGAGTAACGCCAGCGCTATCGCCGGAACCAGTAGCTCATGGAGCCAACGCCGAGCAGAATCCTGTCGCCATCGAGAAATCGGTCCGACGGTCATAAAGGGCATCAATAAAGCCATCAGCGGCACAAACACCGCATTGAAGTAAGGTGGCCCGACCGAATACTTACCCAAAGAAAAGGCATCCATTACGAGGGGAAAAAGCGTTCCCAATAAAACAATCGCTGCCGCAACGGTGAAGATTAAGTTATTCACCATGAGCAGTGACTCTCGCGAAATCACCGCGTATTCCACGCGGCTGGCCACTGCCGGCGCCCTCAAGGCATAGAGCAGGAGAGAACCACCCACCACAAACGCCAGAAAAACGAGGATAAAGAGACCTCGCTCGGGGTCGGCGGCAAATGCATGCACACTTGTCAGCACGCCCGATCGCACCAGAAAGGTGCCCAATAGCGAGAGCGAAAAGGCAAAGATCGCAAGGAGCACTGTCCATGACCGAAAAACGCCACGCTTCTCGGTCACCGCCAAACTGTGCACCAGCGCAGTCCCCATCAACCAAGGCATAAATGAGGCGTTCTCCACGGGGTCCCAAAACCACCAGCCCCCCCACCCCAACTCGTAGTAGGCCCACCAACTACCCAGCATGATTCCCAATGTGAGAAATCCCCAAGCCACATTGGTCCATGGCCTCGACCACCGCGCCCAAGAGGCGTCCAGCCTACCTCCGAGCAGCGCTGCAATGGCGAAAGCAAAAGGAACGGACAACCCAACGTAACCCATGTAAAGGAGCGGCGGATGGATGATCAGACCAGGGTCCTGCAACAAAGGGTTGAGGTCACCACCATCTAACGGCGTATTGGGTAGCAACCGCTCAAACGGATTCGATGTCAGTAAAGAGAAGGCGAGAAAACCCACCGCAATGAGACCCATCACGCTCAAAACGCGGGCGATCATCACCAATGGTAAACCCCGGCTCAAGAAAGCCACAGCGGTCATCCAGCCCGACAAAATCAGCACCCACAGCAACAACGAACCCTCGTGATTGCCCCATAGCGCAGAGAATTTAAAGATTGGGGGTAAAAGGCTGTTTGAATTTGCCGCCACAACTGCGACCGAAAAATCATCTTGCAAAAAACTGGTGGCCAGTAACCCAAAGGCCGTTGCGATGAAGACCAAAGTGCCCACCGCTAAGGAGGGCGCGAGATTCATCGCTGCAGAATTGGATCTGAGGCTACCCCAGAGGGGAATCACCGTCAGACCAATCGCCAGCGCGAAGGCGATAATCAGCGACATATGCCCAAGCTCGGGGATCACGGTCGTAACGTAGCGGCCGAGGGGCCACTCTTTCCTTCCAGCGCTGCGGCAACCTCAGGCGGCATGTAATTCTCATCGTGCTTTGCCAGAACCTGAGTGGCAATCAGAACGCCAGATTCATCGAGTCGACCCTCAGCGACCACGCCTTGCCCCTCGGCAAAAAGATCGGGGAGGATGCCGGTATATCGAACCGCCACGGAGGCATCGTAGTCGGTGACCAAAAACTGGGTCGCCAGACTCGTTTCACTGCGCTCGATACTCCCCTCAACCACCATGCCGCCCAATCGAATATTTCTGTCAGAAGGGGCTTTTCCAGCCACGACCTCAGAGGGGGGGTAGAACAAATTGATGTTATCTCTGAGCGCAAAAGCTACCAGCCCGATCGCCGCACTGGAGAGCAGGACAATCAAGCTCACCCAATACAATCGTTGCTTGCGTAAGGGGTGCATCAGCGATGCGTCTCCATCTGATCAGGGTTGACCGACACAACATCATCATCCTGATGCGCAGAGGCCACAGCGTCCACGCTAGCGCGTCGCTGCCCATCTGCGATGATCCAGGCTTTACGTTGCCGCAACTGTCGGGATGGGGCCCACACCAACCACAATAGCAGAGCCGTCGCGATGGCATAGGCGACCCATACGTAAACACCATGACCGTCCATGTAAATGGCCTCGGCCACTGATTCAAAGTACATCACTCAGTCCCCGCCCACTGCCTTACCCAAGATGACTGCCGATGATGCCAAATCAACTCGGCGCGCATATTCATCAGGACCGCTAACGCGAACAAACCATAAAAAGCGGTAATCATGGCCAGCAATGGGTAGAGCATGCTCGCGTCAATTGACGACTCGCCAGTGAATTTAATGGATGCGGGTTGATGCAGGGAGTACCACCAATCGACTGACTTGTAGATGATCGGAATGTTGACCGTGCCCACCAAGCTTAATACCGCGCAAGCCTTAGCCGCGGCTGCCTTATTTTCGTAGGCCTCGAACAGCGCCACCACGCCCAGATACAGGAAGAACAGAATCAGCATTGAGGTAATCCGTGCATCCCAAACCCACCAGGTGCCCCATGTCGGTTTCCCCCAAATGGCTCCTGTCACCAAAGCGATGCCGGTCAGCGCCGCGCCAACAGGAGCGACTGCTTTCATGGCAATGTCGGCCATCTTGATCCGCCAAATCAAGCTTATCGCGCCCGCCAGCGCCATCACGTAATAACCGGCGAGCGCCACCACCGCCGCTGGCACGTGGATGTAGATAATGCGGTAGGAATTACCCTGCTTAAAATCAGGTGGCGCGAACAACAACCCCCATAAGGCCCCTGCGAATAGCAGCGCGACGGTGAGCGGAAGCAACCATGCCACCAAGTTCCCGCTGAAGCGGAAAAACCACGGGGGCGAACCCAACTTATGAATAAACGACCACATGCGCGCAGTATAGCGCCTAACCGGACAGACTGACCGGTTGACGCTTCCGAGATCGCGCTGGATACATGCGTTGCTCCTTGTCAGCCATTGTCCAAAGAGATGCGCAAAGCGGCGCCAATCGCCAAAGGCCCCAACGCAACCGAGACCAATACCAGAGCCCCGAGTAATGCCAACCAGCTCTCTGGATTGCCGCCGAGAGTCGCCTCGATCACCGCCGTTGAGCCAAATATCAGAACCGGAACATGGAGAGGGATAATAATCAACGACAACAGTAAGCCACCACGTCGAATACTCACCGTGAGCGCGCTGCCCACCGCTCCGATGAGCGTCAGACATAAGGTACCCAGCAAGAGACTGAAGACCAACACTGGCAGCGCCTGTGCCGGCAAACCCAGGAGCACTGCAAACACGGGTGAAACCAGCGATAGCAGCAACCCCGTACCGAGCCAATGCGCCAGCACTTCTGCCAGCGCCAAAATCGCGAGCGGATGGGGTGCCAAGCAGAGTTGCTCCAAACTCCCGTCCTCAAAATCCGAGGCGAACAGCTTTCCGCTCACCATCAGGCTGGCGAGCAACGCCACCACCCACAGAATACCCGGCGCCATTTGAGAGAGGCGCTGGGGATCGGGCCCGAGGCCCAACGGAAACAACGTGATAACCATGAAAAAAAACAGTAGTGGGTTCAACAGATCCGCCGGACTCGCCATCAATGTTTTGCCGTGTCGCAAGAACTGGCGGTAGAACGCGGCGCCCAGAGGCAATGTGTCGAGGTCAGCGCGTGGCATATTGAGCGAGATCAAGATTTTGCTGCTGTGCGCCAAACTGGCTCTGCTGATGGCTGGTAAACAATACCGCCCCGCCCTTTGCCAGCTGTTCGGCAATTTGACGCTCTAACCAGTCGCAGCCCGCCGCATCAAGCGCCGTAAACGGCTCATCCAGAAACCACAAATCTGCTCGGCTGAGAGGCAGTCTCGCTAATGCTACCCGGCGCTGTTGGCCCGCGGACAAACTGCCAACCGGCACAGACTCATACCCCGCGAGACTAACAGATCTCAGCGCGGCGGAAATTTGCTCATACTCAACAGTCACATCACAAGCAGGGTGACATCGCAGGTTATCGACAGGCGTTAAGGCGCGCTTTAGCGCAGAGCTATGACCCACGTATAGCGAAGCCGCGTTGCGCCGAATATCACCCTCCACCCCCAGACGTGCCAAACCAGCCAGCGCGCGCATCAGACTACTCTTACCGACGCCGTTCGGACCGATCAACTGCCATAGCTCACCCGCTTCGATTTGCAGGGAGATATTGCGCAGTAACGGACGGTCTCCGCGCTCAATAGCGACGTCCGTTGCGATCAGTAGACTCACTACAGGTTCACAACGCGGATATCGGGCAAACCCAAGCTGGGATCGACCTCCACCGTCAGGCCTTCGAAGTCAAACAGCGTTCGATCCATCAAATGGGAGGGAGCCACATTCCCCAACGCGCGGAATATTGTCTCTGTGCGACCGGGGTAGCTGCGCTCCCAACCTTGAAGCATTTTCTTGATCTCCTGACGCTGCAGATTCTCCTGCGTGCCACACAAATTACAGGGGATAATGGGGAACTGCATGTCGGCGGCATAGCGAGCCAGATCAGACTCCTTGCAGTAAGCGAGGGGGCGGATCACTACGTGTCTGCCATCATCACTTTTCAGTTTGGCCGGCATGGCCTTGAGCTTGCCGCCAAAAAAGAGATTTAGAAACAGGGTTTCGACAATGTCATCGCGATGATGCCCCAGCGCGATCTTGCTGGCGCCGATCTGATCAGCGAACCCGTAGAGCGTCCCGCGTCGCAGTCGTGAACACAGCCCGCAGGTGGTCTTGCCCTCAGGGATCACCGATCGCACCACGCTGTAGGTATCTCGCTCGAGAATATAGAAAGGGATATTCAACGTTTCCAGATACCGCGGTAGCACCTCCTCCGGATATTCTGGCTGCTTCTGATCGAGGGTGACGGCCACAATCTCAAAATCAATCGGCGCGCTGTCGCGCAGCGCCATGAGGATCTCGAGCATGGCGTGCGAATCCTTGCCTCCCGAAATACAGACCATCACGCGATCCCCCGACTCAATCAATCCAAAGTCAGCGATCGCTTTCCCGACCTGCCGCCGCAGGCGCTTTCTCAATTTGTTGAATTCGAGCCGGCCTTTCCGGGGATCCATCCGACTCGATTTAGCTTCACTGGCCTCTAGCATCGCCGCCCTTTACTCCGCTCTGCGTCGCTGCCCGCGATAATAGGAGACACAGCGTCCACACGCAAAAGCCGCCCAAGCTTAAGACGCGGAATTCCGTTGCTTGCTGGACCCACCCAAACACGCCGCTCTCTCCACTTGTGTTTTACAGTCCTCACGCGGACAATCCCGCTTCGCTGTGATCTGTCATCAAATCAAACATGGGGGATAGCTGATGAAACCACCAGTTCGCGTCACCGTCACCGGCGCCGCAGGGCAAATTGGATACGCGCTCCTTTTCCGGATCGCGTCCGGGTCGATGCTAGGCCAAGATCAACCCGTTATTTTGCAATTGCTGGATATCACGCCCGCCATGGAAGCCCTCAATGGCGTAAAAATGGAATTAGATGACTGTGCGTTCCCGTTGCTGGCCGGTGTGATTTGCACGGATGATCCCGAAGTTGCCTTCAGAGATAGCGACTTTGCGCTACTGGTAGGTGCTAGACCCCGGGGGCCCGGCATGGAAAGAAAAGACCTGCTGGAAGCCAATGCCGCCATTTTTGGCGTTCAGGGCAAAGCGATCAACGCCGTTGCCAGCAGAAACATCAAGGTGCTGGTTGTGGGCAATCCGGCGAATACCAATGCACTGATCACGCAACGCAACGCCCCCGACATTGATCCGCGCCAATTCACAGCAATGACCCGACTTGATCACAACCGCGCCGTGACGCAATTAGCTGAAAAAACGGGCGCCACGGTTAACGATATCCAACAGATGATCATTTGGGGTAATCACTCAGCGACGCAGTATCCCGACCTACACCACGCTTTGGTGAAAGGTGATTCAGCGATCTCGCTGATCGACATGGACTGGTACGAAACAACATTCATACCCACCGTGCAACAGCGTGGCGCTGCCATTATCTCGGCGCGAGGGGCGTCCTCAGCGGCGTCGGCCGCCAATGCCGCTGTCGATCACATGCGAAGCTGGGCGCTCGGCACCCCTGCAAATGATTGGGTGTCAATGGGTGTTATCGCAGACGGCTCCTATGGAATCGAATTAGGGCTGATTTACTCTTTTCCCTGTCGGTGTCAAAACGGCGAGTGGGAGATCGTGCAAGACCTCGAGATTAGCGAATTCAGCCGCTTAAGAATGGATGCTACCGCCTCAGAACTTGCTGAAGAGCGCGATGCTGTGGCCCATCTGCTAGGCTGAAGCGGGAGCTTTAGAGGACTGGCACCTCTACACTTCCCGGAGTAACACAACGGGGGGGGTGCGCACCACATGGCGACACGCCCATACGCCCAAGCATCCAACAACCCCTGCACCGATAATGGGCCCCAGCCACCACATCAGTGGCGTCGGGGTCCACTGCATGTCGAATACTCGGGTCTGCAACACATAGGTTGCCGCTTCGGCACCGACTCCCGCAAGACCGCCAGCCAGCGCGCCAAGCACCAAAAACTCGATCCAAAGGGTGCCGAGTAGCAGCCCCTTCCCCGCACCCATTGCCCTTAGCAAAGCAGCCTCTCTCAGTCTGCCGTCGAGACTGGATTGAATACCCGCAACCAAAACGAGGCCACCGGCGATAAGAATGACGCCCAAAACCAGCTCCAATGCGCGAGCGACCTGATCCACGACTGCGCGCATTTCGGCAATGACAATATCCAACTCGATAACAGTCACCGTGGGTAATTCCCGCACCAACTCATTAAGCAGATTTTTCCGATCGGGCGGCAGGAGAAAACTCGTCATATACATTCCCGGATAACCCGCCAGCACCGCAGGTGGAAAAACCATAAAAAAATTAGGCCTCATCGATTGCCAGTCAACACGACGAATGCTGCTTACCGTGGCGGTAAAGGTGTCAGCACCGATACGCAAAGTGAGCTCATCGCCCAACGCCGCGCCGATATCCCGCGCGAATCCCTCTTCGACCGAAACCAATGGCTCCGTGGATTGCGGCGACCACCATTCGCCGGCGGTCAATTCATTGCCAACCGGTTGTGTATCCGACCAAGTGAAATTGGCCTCGCGTTGCCGGGGCGCAGTCTCGGTTTCTGCCTCCTCCCAACGGGGCAACGCTTGGCTATTGACCTCCATTACACGGCCCCGCGTCATGGGATAAAGCTTCTCGGTCTTCAGATCGCGCTGCTGGAAAAAAAATTGCAATTGCTCCCGCTCTTCGGGGGCCAAATTCAGCAGAAAGTGATTCGGGACATCTGGAGGCAGCTGCGCTTGCCACTGCGTGACCAACGAGGAGCGCACCACCGTGAGCATTAACATCAACATGATAGCCACGGCGAAAATGACCATCTGCAATGAATTGGCGTGACGGCGGCGCTGCAAACCCGCGAGGGCGACGCGCCAAATGCTGCCCGCAAAGCCACCAATCGACTGCCCCCCGGCCAGCAGGGTGCGGCCGATCAAGATGCCAAGCAACGTCACCACGATCAGTCCCGCTACAACCGCGAGCGTCACGGTAGCGCTACCGCTATACCACCACATGAGACCAAATACCGCTGCGCCACCGAGGACCAAGTCACGGACTTTTTGCATTTTGGCTACATCCACTTCTGCACGCAGCACATGAAGCGGAGAGGCGTCTGCCAAACGACTTAACGGTGGCCAAGCAAAGAACAGCAGACACACCAGCGCGGTGACAGCCCCCATCGCAAGGGGCTCCCAACCCGCGGCCCCGGGTTCGACCGGCAGTAATGAGCCCAGTGCCCAGATGAACCCATCTTGAATCAACCAACCCATGGCAGACCCCAGCATCGTGGCAACACAACCCAGAACGAGCAGACAGGCCCCATAAAGTCCACTGATCTCTCGTGATTGCGCACCCAGACTTTTCAGGATGGCAACATATTGGGTATGACGCTCGCCAAATCGTCGACTTGCTAAGAGGATTGCTGCGGTTGCCAGCACCACCGCCAGGCTGCCAGCGAGCAGCAGGAAGCCCTGCGCTCTGTCCAAGGTATCGCCAATTCTGGGTTGCGACGTTGCCACTGAATCCACCCGCTGGCCCTGACCCAACTGCGGCCTGACCCATTCTAAAAACGCGTCCGTGGTATCGGCGTTACCACCGAGCAGGAGTCGATATTCGACACGACTCCCCGGCTGAATGACGCCGGTGGAAGGGATATCAGCCACGTTCATCATCAACCGAGGACCAAAGCCAAATACGGCGGTCGTGGCATCCGGCTCACCGCGCACCGCTCCGGTGATGGTTAATTGCTGCTCTCCCACCGTGACGGTGTCGCCCGTTACAACACCGAGCAAGGCAAACACACGTGGCGCCAGCCATACCTCCCCCGGTCGCGGTATCTCGCCGTTGTTCTCGATCACCCCATAGGGATCTGCGGACCACTGTAGCCCGCCTTTTAGCGGATAACCGGTGGACACTGCTTTGACGGACACCAGCGACATCCTGTCGATGTCAGCGACCACCATCGATGGAAACCCGAGGGAAGGCGAGACGCTGAGCCCTCTGCTGACCGCTTCTTCCGACCAACCAGCGGGCAATTCAGTGCGACTGACAATCACCGCATCGGCGGCTAAAAACCGCGCACTTTCAGACAGCAATGCGCCCTGCAAGCGCGAGACAAAACCGCTGATGCCGACCACGACAGAGACCGCCAACACAAGCGCCAGCAGGAGAATACTGAGTTCGCCGCTGCGCCAGTCTCTCAGCAAAAACTTCCCAGTCAGCGTTCTGAGCATCGATTCAAGCCTCCAGGGCTCGTAACTCGCCAGCATCCATCGCGAAACGTACTTCACAACGCCTAGCCAGTCGCTCATCGTGCGTCACCAACACTAAGGTGGTACCCGCGCTGGCGTTTAGGCGAAAAAGCAAGTCGATGACCCGCTCGCCAGTCCGCGTGTCCAGATTGCCCGTTGGCTCGTCGGCAAACAGGATTTTTGGCTCTCTGACAAAAGCTCTGGCGATTGCAACACGTTGCTGCTCCCCCCCAGACAATGTTGTCGGGTAGTGATCCAGCCGCTCGGCCAGACCCACTTCTCCGAGGAGCCGATCAGCCACATCACCTGCGTCCCTTCTGCCAGACAACTCCAGAGGTAGCATGACGTTTTCACGGGCGGTTAATGCTGGCAGCAGCTGGAAACTCTGGAAGACAAAGCCGATTTTTTCGGCGCGCAACTGCGCCCGCTGGTCTTCATCCAACAGACTCAGTCGGTCTCCATCTAGCGTAATTTCTCCGCCAGAAGCGACATCCATACCCGCTAGCAGCCCCAGCAAGGTAGACTTACCCGAACCCGACGCGCCCACAATGGCGGCAGACGTGCCAGCGGCGATTTCCAGATCGATCCCGCGGAGTATGTCCAGATCGCCATCGGCGGTCGGCACGGTTTTAAGGAGTTGACTGACTTTGATCATTCTACGTTTCCTCAGCCGACGATTACGAGCCGTCGCGTGTGTCGGATTGCTTATTGCCGGTGCCGCAACTGCCCCGGCGCCTCATGCATCGCTGCATTCCATTCTCGTATTGGGTGACAGCATCAGTGCCGCCTACGGCATGTCGCTCGAAGAAGGCTGGGTAGCGTTACTGCAGAACAGATTAAAAGCCGGCGAAGATTCTTACCACGTGGTCAACGCGAGTATATCAGGCGATACCTCTGGTGGTGGACTGCGCAGGCTGCCCGCCCTGCTAGCAACTCATTCGCCACGGATTGTGATTATCGAGCTCGGGGGGAACGACGGACTCCGCGGTTACCCAGTCAAACAGCTGACCCAAAATCTCCGGGAAATGATTCAGCTGACCGAGGCCTCAGGCGCCATCCCGATCATTTTACCGATGGAGATACCCCCAAACTTAGGAAAGGTCTATACAGATGCTTTTCGCAATAGCTTCGCCCAAGCCACCGAAGACACGCGTGCATTACTCGGTCAGTTCCCACTTGAATCGGTGGCACTGAATCGGTCGCTGATGCAAGCGGATGGCATTCATCCCACGGTTGATGCGCAACCTTTGATTTTGGAGAGTGTTTGGCAGGTGCTGGAGCCCGTTCTGTGACTCTTGGCACGAACATCGGTAACGCGCCACCCGAGGAGACCGCAGGCAGCCTGAGAAAACGCACCGAAATCGTCATCTTCGGGGCTGACACGCCGGCGGGACGCACCTTTGATATCGCACTACTCGTCGTCATTCTCGCCAGCGTGCTGACGGTAATGGTGGACTCGGTACCCGATATCCACAACACTCACGGCGAATTTTTATGGCAACTGGAGATTGGCTTTACGGCTGTGTTCACCATCGAATATGTGACGCGCATCTGGTGTACCGAGCACCGCCGTGCTTATCTCGGCAGTTTCTGGGGAATCGTGGACTTACTGGCAATCCTGCCAACCTACGCCGCCTTTCTGCTCCCCGAAGCCACCCCGCTGGTCGTGATCAGGCTGTTGAGGGTTGTTAGGGTTTTCAGGGTGCTCAAACTGATGGCACTGTTTGCCGAACTCAACGAGATCCTCGGCGTGCTAAAAAGCACCGCTCGCTCCATCTTTGTTTTTCTGATCATGGTGATGATTGTGGTCGTGGTGTTCGCGTGCGTGATCTATGTCATCGAGGGGCCAAAGAACGGCTTTGACAGCATCCCCATGAGTATTTACTGGGCGGTGGTTACCATTACCACCGTCGGCTACGGCGATTTAGTGCCCCAGACACCGGCAGGTCGGTTTATTGCGGGTTTCGGCATGCTCGTTGGCTACAGCATTATCGCCGTTCCTACCGCCATCATCACCCGAGAACTGTGGGAACGCATTACTGAGCGGGACGCGCCTGAGCCGTTACTCAACTGGAACTGCCCAGTGTGCGCCAAATCCGGACACAGTCTTGAAGCCCTATTCTGCCAACACTGCGGCTCAGAGCTCGACGTGCCAGACGATGTGAGACGCCGGGAAGCTCCACATGTCGAGTAAACCCACCGCGCTGTATGACTACCGTAAATACTGGGCTGAGTGTTTGGGTCCCGCACCCTGGCTACCCATGTCGCGGGAAGAAATGGATCAACTCGGCTGGGACAGCTGCGACATCATCATCGTTTCGGGAGATGGGTATGTCGATCACCCTAGCTTCGGCATGGCGGTGATTGGTCGGGTTCTGGAGGCGCAAGGTTTTCGCGTGGGCATGATCGCTCAGCCAGATTGGCACTCGGCGGAGCCGTTCAAGGTGCTCGGTCGTCCCAATCTATTCTTTGGGGTGACGGCCGGCAATATGGACTCCATGATCAACCACTACACCGCTGACCGTAAGCGGCGCAATGATGACGCCTACACACCGGGCAACGTGTCGGGAAAACGCCCAGATCGCGCCGTCACGGTATACAGCCAGCGATTAAGGGAGGCCTACCGGGATACGCCTATCGTTATTGGAGGCATCGAGGCCAGCCTGCGGCGAATTGCCCACTATGACTATTGGAGTGATCGGGTAAAACGCTCCGTGCTTCTCGACAGCCGTGCCGATCTGCTGGTATTCGGCAATGCCGAGCGCGCCATAGTGGCGGTCGCCCACCGCCTGGCAGACGGTGAAAGCGTCAGCACCCTGCGCGATATTAGGGGCACTGCCTTTATCACAAAAACATTACCCGAGGAGCGCACCATCATCGACTCATCGGCAGTCGACCAACCCGGGCCGGTTACAGCCCACCCCAACCCCTATGACGGCATGGAGGAGGCGCCCTGCAATGAGGGAGAGTCCGAACCGTCGGCGGCTGCCCCCCAAACGGTCCGCTTGATGGCTAGCCCAAACCCCGCGACCCATGCCATACGACTCCCTTCAGTCGAGGCGGTCACCCGCGACCCTGTGCTGTACGCGCATGCCTCGCGGGTTTTTCATAAAGAAACAAATCCCCACAATGCGCTACCCCTCGTGCAAGCTCACGGAGATCGCGACGTATGGCTTAATCCACCGCCGATTCCTCTGGAAACTGACGAACTGGATTGGGTATTCGAGCTGCCTTACCAAAGGCTCCCCCATCCTTCCTATGGCGACGCTGCAGTACCGGCGATGGAGATGATCCAACACTCGGTGAATATCATGCGGGGCTGTTTCGGCGGCTGCACTTTTTGCTCCATTACCGAGCACGAGGGCAGAATTATTCAGAACCGCTCGGAAGATTCCATAATCCGGGAAGTCGAGCGAATCCGAGATACGAGTCCGGCTTTCACCGGGGTGATCTCAGATCTCGGCGGACCGACCGCCAACATGTGGCGCCTGGCCTGCAAGGATAAAGAGACAGAAGCGGCTTGCCGCAAGCTGAGCTGCGTGTACCCGGGCATTTGCAAAAATCTCAATACCGATCAGACCCCGCTTATCAACCTTTACCGCCGGGCGCGTCAGGTCAAAGGGGTCAAAAAAGTGCTCATTGCCTCCGGGCTTCGTTACGACCTGGCGGTCGAAAGCCCCGAGTATGTTCGTGAACTGGTGACACATCATGTTGGCGGGTACCTGAAGATCGCGCCGGAACACACAGAACAGGGCCCGCTTTCCAAAATGATGAAGCCGGGAATCGGGAGTTATGACAAGTTCGCCGCCATGTTCGAGCGTTTCTCCAAAGACGCGGGGAAAAAGCAGTATTTAATCCCCTACTTCATCGCCGCTCATCCGGGAACCTCCGACGAGGACATGGTCCAACTTGCGCTCTGGCTAAAACAGCACCGCTTCAGGGCCGATCAAGTACAGACCTTCTACCCGTCCCCGATGGCAACGGCAACGGCGATGTATCACACGGGGTATGACCCGCTGCGACCCGTCAAGCGAAAGAGCGAGAAACTGAGCACGGTTAAAAAACTCAGTCAGCGCCGATTGCACAAGGCGTTTCTTCGCTACCACGACCCCGACAATTGGCCTCTCCTGAGAAAAACGCTAAAGCAAATGGGCCGGCGGGATCTGATTGGCAATGGCGTGATGCACTTGATCCCACCTCGGCAACCCCCGAAACGTCACCGGGTGGTCGCAGCTCAAGGCAAACCCTTTAGGACCCAACACACGCAGGGACAAGCGCCGCGCACGAAAAAACCCCGGTAGTAACTCGACTTAAGGCGCTATTAAGTCACTGATAACCTCGCCCAGCTGCCGAAACTCCACTCTTCTGGGGGTCTTTTTTCGCCACATCAGTCCGATCTTGCGCGTGACGTTCGCCTGTTGGAACGGCTTGATCACCAGGCCCGTGCTGCCGGTAATTCCCGCTCCTACCGCCATTTGGGGCAAGAGGGTAATACCGATACCGTTCGCCACCATTTGCACGACCGTGGCCAAGCTCGTGGCCTGATACGGCACCGTGATTTGGGAGTCTCTCAGCTTGCAGGCCTCCAGCGCGTGATCGCGGAGACAATGGCCCTCCTCCAACAACAGCAGCGCCTCCCCTTTAAGGTCGGCGGTACGTAGCGCTGTTCGATTCGCCAGATCATGCGATTCCTGACAGGCCAGCAGAAACTCGTCCTCAAACAGCGTCATCGTTTCCACCTGCTCGGCAGGAAATGGGAGCGCAAGCAGCAGGACATCCAATTCACCGGCCTGAAGCGCGTCGACCAAGGGTTGACTCAGGTCCTCGCGGATAAATAGCTGGAACTCGGGGTGACGCTGTCTGATCTGTTGCAACAGTCCCGGCAATAAATAGGGTGCCACCGTAGGAATCACGCCCATCCGCATTTTCCCATGGAATGGTTTCCCGGCCCCGGCACACAGAGACACCATATCCTCGACGCCCACCAACAGTTCCCGAGCGCGCTCTACAACTTCCAGGCCCAATGGGGTAAGAATGACCTTGCGGTTATTTCGCTCCAGCAGGCTCACACCGAGCGTCTCCTCCAGCTCGAGAATCCCGGCACTCAGCGTGCTTTGACTCACATGGCAGGCCACCGCAGCTTGACCAAAATGCTGATGGTCTGCGACTGCACATAGATAGCGAAGTTGTTTGAGTGTGGGCTGTCTCATATCCGTCCTCACCGCGCCAGTGTCACCGATCGGGGCAATCTATCTGCGACCTGTCGCGGAGAAAGCGCCGAGCAGCCATTAGTCCCTGCCGACTGCGCCGAGTCGGCATTCCGTCCCAAGTAGCTTGGCTAAGGATAATCGTTTTTTCCGATTAAATTTTTTTATATTTTCGGTAAGCCAATTGGCCCACACCTCGGTATATTAGGTGTTCACCGTGGTGTGATCACCTACGACACCACCAGACAGGTGTGACCCAGGCCATAACAGGAGTGAGTAATGGAACTGAAAGGAAGTGCAACTGAACAAAATCTGAAGGACGCGTTTGCGGGCGAATCCCAGGCAAACCGTCGCTATCTCTACTTCGCATCAAAGGCGGACGTCGAAGGCTATAACGATGTCGCGGCAGTATTCCGCTCAACCGCAGAAGGCGAGACAGGGCATGCTCACGGGCATCTGGAATACCTCGAAGCAGTTGGCGACCCCGCCACTGGCTTGCCCATGGGCGACACCAAGAAGAACTTGGAAGCGTCCATCGCGGGAGAGACCCACGAGTACACTGACATGTACCCCGGCATGGCCAAGACCGCGCGCGACGAAGGCTTTGACGAAATCGCGGACTGGTTTGAGACGCTGGCCAAAGCCGAGCGTAGCCACGCCAACCGCTTTCAAAAAGCGCTGGACACCCTCGACGCCTGATAAGCCGTCGTTTTATCGGCTCAACCGATAAAAAAGGGGAGCAATGCATGCTCCCCTTGTTTTTTCCCCCTCAGGCGTTCCCGCCCACCTAAGCGAGGACAGGTTACTGGGGAGGGTCAGCATCAACTAATGTCAGCACCACTCAACAAGAGTCATTTACGATGAGAGAAGGCAGCATCGAGGCCCCAACCCGGCATCCGCTGGACTGGCAAAGCGATACGTTTTGGAACAAGGACGCCCTCAACGAGGAGCTCGAGCGCGTCTTTGACGTCTGCCATGGCTGTCGCCGCTGTGTCAGCCTGTGCGATGCATTTCCGACCCTGTTTGATCTTATCGATGAGTCAGAAACCCTGGAGGTCGATGGCGTCAGCAAATCGGATTACGGTAAAGTCGCCGAGCAATGCTACCTCTGTGATCTGTGTTACCTGACCAAGTGCCCCTATGTGCCGCCGCACGAATTCAACGTGGATTTCCCGCATTTGATGCTGCGAGCAAAGGCACAACGCTTTAAGGAAAATGGCGCGTCTCTGCGAGACAGAACACTGACCAGCACCGATCGCTTGCTGAGCACAACGTCTATCCCCCTGATTGACGTGACAGTCAACGCCCTGAATCAGACGGGTGTATTCCGCAAAGCGCTCTCGGCGGGTCTCGATATTCACCACGAGGCACCATTGCCGAAACTGCATAGCAAGACATTGCGGAAGCGCGTTAAGCCGCTGATCCGGGAGATCGAGCCCCAACCGATTGGTGAAACAACAGGGAAAGTCGCGCTCTACGCCACCTGTTATGGCAACTACAACAGCCCCACCGTGGGCGAGGATTTCGTCAAGGTATTTCAGCATAACGGTATACATATCGATGTCGTGCCGAAGGAGCAGTGCTGCGGCATGCCGAAATTGGAATTGGGCGATCTCGATAGTGTCGATGCGCTGAAGAAAGCCAACATCCCGGTGCTGGCCAAGCTGGTTGACGAGGGCTACGACCTCACCGCCCCCATTCCCTCTTGCGTACTGATGTACAAGCAGGAATTGCCGCTAATGTATCCGAATGATCCCGACGTCCTGAAGGTGCAAAAAGCTTTTTATGACCCCTTCGAGTACCTTTGGGCGAGGCACCGCGGCGACGCTCTGAAAACCGACTTCCAATCTGCATTGGGGAGCGTTGCTTATCAAGTTGCCTGCCATCAGCGGGTTCAAAACATTGGCCTTAAAACCCGCGACGTGCTGAACCTGATCGAAGGCAGTGAGGTCACACCTTACGAGCGGTGCTCTGGGCACGACGGCACCTATGCGGTCAAAAAGGAAACCCGCGACAAATCCGTCAAAATTGCACGGCCCACGGTGAGGAAGGTGGATGAGCAGGCGCCTGATCGTTTCATCAGCGACTGCCCGATGGCCGGAGAGCACATCGCACACTTATCCCAGAAAGTGGAGCGTGCGGAGCATCCAATGACACTGTTGCGCGAGGCCTACGGCCTTTAGCTATTTCTGCGCTCGACCCAGTGAGATCCAGCGCATAGAGAGAACTCAAGGAGATCAACATGACACAACTCACGAGAAGCGACCTCTGGAGCTTAGAGGAGTATGCGACACGACGCGCAGACTTTCGCGCCGAAGTTATGGCGCACAAGAAAAATCGCCAGCTGGCGCTGGGCGAGCATGCGCGTTTGTACTTCGAAGACGCCACCACCATTCGCTATCAAATCCAGGAAATGCTCCGTATCGAGCGCGTGTTTGAGCCGGAAGGTATCGAGGAAGAGCTCAGCGCCTATAACCCTCTGATCCCGGACGGCCATAACTGGAAAGCGACCTTCATGATCGAGATCCCTGACCCGGCGCAACGCGCCATTCGTTTGGGGGAGATGATCGGCATCGAGGATCAGGTATGGCTACAGGTTGGGGATCTTGACCGCATTGTCCCGATCGCGGATGAGGATCTCGACAGGACGACCGCCGACAAAACCGCCTCAGTGCATTTTCTAAGGTTTGAAGTGAGTCCCGAGCAAATCAATGCGCTCAAAGATGGCGCTCCCCTCTATGCGGGCATCGACCATCCCAGTTACCAGGTAGCACGCCACGAGGTCGCTGGCGCCATCAAGGAATCCCTCACTGCCGATTTGATCGTCACAGAGCATTGATTCAGATCATGGGCGAGCGCACCGCTTGGAATGACAGGGTAAACCCGACGTGACCTTGGTGGTTTTTGATATGGACGGGACGTTGCTGAATAAACAGTCACGCATCTCGTCCTTTACCGCGGATACGCTCGCGATGCTGCGGGCGCGGAACATAAGCTATACGGTCGCAACCGGCAGGACCCTGCAGGCGGCCATGGGTCCACTCGAAAAACACCATTTCGTGCTGCCCATGATTCTCAAAAACGGCGCCATCATCTGGTCACCAGACGAAGCCCGCTATAGCCATCATCACCTGCTCACGCGGCAGGAAATGTGGCATGCCTTGGCTGCCTTCACGCTGAATGAACTGACTCCCTTTGTCTTTGCGCTTCACGATGGACACAGGCACGCGCTGTACCATGGCCCCTTGAGAAATCGCAGCGAAGAAAAGCTGGCAGAGCTGTTCGAGGCAGAGCGCAGTCTGCCACTGGAGCCCCTAAGCGCCCTCCCGGACGAGGTCAGCGTTATCAACGTATTCTCATTGGGTAGCGGCAAGGCGGTGGACCGGGTTCGAGCCAGCATCTCGGGGGAACCGCATTTGGTCGCCTACTCGGGTATTGCCATACACGAGCCAGAAATGGGAGCCCGCTCAACAAGCGATTCCGCGCTTCACTGGATCGACATTCACCACAGCATGGGTAGCAAAGGCAACGCCATCAACCGCCTCCGATCCGAGCTGGAGATAGACCACGTGATCGCGTTCGGGGACGGTGACAATGACCTCAGCATGTTTGAGTGCGCGGATGAACGTTACGCCCCCCAAAACGCAGACCCCATCATCTTGGACGCCGCAGACCAAATCATCGGGCACCACGACGAGGACGGCGTGGCGCATTTTCTGCGTGAGCGATTCGAGCTCTGTTGACTCACAGGGAGGTAAGGGCCTATTCCCAGCCAGCCGGCTAATCCTCGACGCTTAATGGCGCTGGCGTGACTGAATTAACCCGACACCCACGAGTATTAGCACCAACGCAATGACATGTCGCGCCGACCAGGGCTCCGACAACCACACGGTACCCGCGAAAAAGGCCACCGCGGGTATGAGGTAATTAATCGTCGACAAATATCCTGGGCCACGCTCTGATACCACAACGAAGTAGCTCCATGTCGCAAGCCCCGTCCCCATCACACCCAACACCACGACGGGCACCCAACTTAGCAGGGGAATCGACCAGCCGTGATGAGTGGCTTGTAGGACTATCGCGGGAACCGCCAAAAATAGCGCGCCGATAAACAGCGTTCCCAGAGACAACGCCACTGGATCCGCCGCGGGGAGTCGTTTGGCGTAAACGCCATTAAAGGCATAACTCAAGGTCGCCAACAGCGTTGCGAGCTGGCCCGATAATTGCCCTCCTCCCGCACTCAGAAGATCTTCGCCCACCAGCAAAGCCACTCCGATAAAACCCGCCAGCACTCCCGCCAAGCGGGAGGCAGAAAGCGGCTCGTCATCCAGCAACCAATGCGCCAGCAGCAGTGTTGCAATGGGCATCAGCGCCATGAGAATGCCCACTTCTGCCGATGGAACCCTTTGCTCGGCCCAGGCGATAAGCGTGAAAGGCACAATATTGCCTGACAAACTCAGCAGACCTAGGCGAGGCCACCACTCCCGACCCAAGTGCCAAGACTTTCCGCTCCAGCGCCACACAGCCCACATGACCACCGCCCCCATCCACAAGCGACTCCAGACGATAAAAACCGGATGGGTGGCCTCGAGAGCAATCGCAATGAGCGCAAAGGCGAAACCCCAAACGAGGACGAGATAGCCGAGTAAAAGCCCGTGTTTTGGAAGTGACTGGAACATACCGCGCAAAGACGTTCGCAGAAGAAGCTTGCAGGCAATAGTGCCACTAAAATGGCGCTGAAGTTTTGCTAAGCTTTCGGCTCTTTGACAGGAAACCGCGATGGTTCAGCACGCGCCTTGCCCGAACGCCGATCCCGACGGCTATATCGATTATATCGAGCAGTTCACGATGCCCATCGGCGCACAGGTCTCGGCGGCGGCAGGGTTGGCCCGCGCCTGGTTCAAGCCGCGATTCGTGGGGCTCGAGAACCTACCCGATGGGCCTGCCTTGTTCATCGGCAATCACGCCTTTATGGCGATCGACGCGGCGCTTTTTCATCTTTACCTGTATTACGATCATGGTCGTTATGTCAAAGGCCTGGGCGACAAGAGCCTGTTTGCCAACGCGTACTACGCAGCGGTTGCACACGCCATGGGTGGCGTATCTGGGCAGGCGCAAATCGTTGAGCGCCTGATGGCCCGAGGGAAGGACCTCTTGCTGTATCCGGGGGGCGCCTACGAATCGATCAAGCCACCTGAGGCACGCTACCAACTCCAATGGAAATCACGCTACGGCTTCGTGAGGCTAGCCGCGGCTGCTGGCTATACCATTGTGCCCATCGCCTCCGTGGGTCCAGATGAATACTATGATCATGCCCTGTCATCAGAGGCGTTATTGCATTCACCCTTGGTAAAATATCTAACGAAACTCGGGATTGTCCCTGCAGACATTCGCGCCGACTTGGTACCGCCGATCCCCACGGGTGTATGGGGAAGCCTACTGCCCAAGCCCAAAACCACTTATTTCTCGATCGGCAAACCCATCTCGCTGGCTCAACACCAAGGGAAACCCTTGAACGCTCGGCAACTGGGAACGCTGCGACGGAAAATTGCCAAGGCCATTGAAGCAGAAATTGTCAACCTTTTGCTCCTGCGTGAGCAAGAACGGCATCAGGACGGATGGTTCCGGCGTTTACTCTCTATCTGATCGAGCATAGTCCTCAATGATGCCGATACGCCGCCGGACCGCGCAATTTGCGGTCATCCTCGTGCTGCTCTGGCTCCTAGGGTCTTTGATCACGGGATTCTCGTACATGGTGCAGACCGCTCCCTACCCCGTAGATACGAGCCCGGCGAGCAGAGACTTGCCGTTTCAGGAAATTGTGATAGCCAGCGATGCCGTGTCACTGGCGGGCTGGTGGATTCCTGCTGAACGGCCGGTCGCAGAATTAATTTTTGTTCATGGCGCCGGTTCGAATCGAATCTCTCGCTATATCGGCTCTCTCGATTTTTACAAAACGCTTAACGAATTAAATATTTCAGTGATCACCATGGATCTCAGAAATCATGGTAACTCGCCGGTCACAGACGGGCTTCTGTGTATGGGGTTGGCAGAGTGGCGCGATGTTCTTGCGGCGGCTCACTGGTTAGACGCCCATGCGCCGAGCGCCTTGCCACGTTTCCTGCTGGGAGCTTCAATGGGTGGGAGCGCTGTCATACACGCCCTTGATAACGGCTTACAGGCAGATGGGCTTATTTTGTTGGATCCGCAGCTTGATGTGCCGGACAGCCTAAAGCATGGCGCACAGGTGACTACGGGCATCCCCGCACCCCTCTTTTCTCTGGCTGCCCAAATTGCCGTTTGGCACTTCGATCTCCCCCACGGGGATCAGAGCCCACTCAACCTCGCCACCTCACTCACGTTACCTATCCTGCTGATGCAAGACTGGGATGACCCCGTGACCCGCTCTCCCTTTGCCGAACAACTGCAGCGCCGTAATCCCAGCGTGCAACTACACCGGGTACCCGCGATTGACGCCAGTGCACCCTGCCTCGCTGGCAAAGGTGACTGGGGTAGCCACGTGGCGGCACTTCCCTGTCATCCGGAGTGGACCCGCGAAACTATCGAGGCGTTTATTGAGCCGATCTCACAGACAATCCGCGCGCGTTCATCTGGATCGCTATAGCCCGCGTAAAAACGGTCGACTTCTAACGAGCAGGCGAATCATGAAAACATTACCCATGCTTGCGGCATTGCTGAGCTGCATCTTCTCGACAAGACTGTTGGCAGCGTGCCCGGACTTCCTGAATCACTCCATGCGGCAGCTGGGGTCTACCGAGAATATTCAGTTTTGTGAGGCCTACGAGGGCAAGGCGCTGCTCATCGTGAACACGGCCAGTTATTGTGGCTATACCCCGCAATTTGAGGGCCTGGAGCAGCTCCACCAAACCTACCAGAGCCGAGGCCTGGCTGTTCTCGGTTTCTCGAGCGATGACTTTTTTCAAGAAGACAACGATGAGGGTGATGCCGCCGAAGTCTGCTTCGAAAAATACAGCGTGTCTTTTCCTGTAATGGCGACCTCTGCGGTCAGAGGTGGAGACGCGAACCCAGTATTCCGCGGACTCGGCGAAGCCGCAGGCTACCCTCGCTGGAATTTCAACAAATACCTGGTTTCGCCCAGCGGTGAGGTGATCGAACATTTTGGTAGCGGTGTTAGGCCAGACGACGAGGAGATGACCGCCGCAATAGAAAAAGCCCTACCATCGCCCCAAAGTTGACGCGCTTCGAAAACGCCCGCACTTGCTACTGCTGTCGGCGTGAGGTGCCGCTGACGTTTCACCACCTGATTCCGAAAAAGGTGCATCGGCGCGCGCGCTTCAGAAAACACTTCGACAAAACCGCATTGCAGGGAGGCATCGCTGTGTGTCGCTTATGTCATCGTGGCATCCATCGTCAGTACGACGAGATGACACTGGCCACACAGTACAACAACGCGGAGGCACTACTCGCGGATGAGACGCTCGCACGTCACTTTGAATGGGTGGCCAAACAACGTGAGTCGTAGCGTTTTTCCCTGATGCGCTGATCCGGAACGCCTGCTCGCATTACAACTCCGTCATGTCCTCAGACATCGTAAAACGGTCTGCACGCTCTCCTCGACAGAGATTTCGCCCGAGACGACACAGTCCGCATGCTGTCGAGCGACCCCCCCAAACTGACGAAACGCCTGCTCAGCACGCTCCCAAAAGTCGCCAATCGAGGCCACGGTCCGACCGCGCTCTGCCTGATCACGAGCCAGTCGTCTCTCCCAGCGCAGCGAGGACACCGCGTCGACGAAAACCTGCGCGTCATAGACCGCCCTCAAGCCCGGGTCGGACGTCACAAGGATACCTTCCACAACCAGATAGGGTCGGGGCACAACCCTAACCGACTCTGGTCTTCGGCAGTGAAGGGCGAAGTCATAGTCCGGGCGCTGCACCGCTGCTCCCGACTTCAGCGCGACCAAATGCTCTCTAAAAAGCGCCAAATCAAGTGCGTCGGGGTGATCAAAATTAACCGCCTCGCGATCCGCAGGCGCTAGGTGGGCTAAGTCATGGTAGTACGCATCGAGCGGCAGTATCTCAGCCAGTTCGTCCCCGATGGCGCTCACCAGCGCGGCAGCCAGCGTGGACTTTCCACTACTCGAGGCACCTGAGATCGCAATCACTTGCACCATACTCAGGTCTCCCCTTCCCAAGACGGGCTCACTCGGGGTAGTAAACGCTGCCGTATTTGGCTTTCAGATCTTCCTGAATCCGACGTTTCTCTGCCACCGCGTCTACGGTAGCGCACCGACCATCCTGCCATTCCGCGTAGACACCATAATCGGGATCGCCCACCGCCGTGAACATTTCCCACGCCAACAAGCAACGCTCGAGCTCAGTGACAACAGCACTGGCGGCAACTCGATCAAGCAATTCGTCCCGATCAGGTACATCATCGCTGACGCCGAGCGCCTCCCCCACATCCAAGGTGACGAAAGTTGGATGCGCCGACTCATAGCGGGGCCAAGTCAGACCCCGAGGTAACGCTGGCTCCCCTTCTCTGGCAAAAGCGCCCCATGCACCCATCATGATGTCGGTCATTTCTCTCGCCGATGCGGTATCGGGATACATGAAACTGCCAATCGCGCCGTACATGGGCGCACCCATAATAAAAGCAATTTCACTGGCGTGTGATGCCCCCAGAATCTCTGAAAATGTCACCAGAAAATTATCAGACTGCTCATCCCAGTCGTAACGGTAGGCATAGAGCTGCGTGTAACCCGCCTGCTGCATGGCAAAAAAGGGGTCATCAACGGCACTGAGCTTCCAGCCCCGAGAACGCATGTCCACCCAGAATCGATAGAGCTCGGGATTCTTAATGCTTAACTTGGCGGGCAGCAGCCGCGTGAGAGGGTAACTGACATCCACATAATATCGGTTCAAGCCCAACCAGAGGGTGATTTCATCCCGGGTCGTGCCCGCCATCACCGGGATGTTCTTCGCATAGTGCGGATCTCCCAGCGCTGGCAATAATCCTGCAGCAGGAATGACCACGCCATCGTTGATCACCGCGGGCTGCGCGTGGTCCTCATCGAGCTCATAATAGGCGCGCAGCAGATCTAAAGTGTCCACGGCCCGAACGGTTGCGGCATCGACCTGATCATTTTTTAGACCGAGCGCATTGACCACTTCCCAGCTACCCCGATCCATATGAGCAAATGTCCGATCGGCGTTATAGGCCTGCGCAGGGGAAAAACTTCTGATATGTCCCGACTGCGCTATAGCCTTGTGGAACAACCCTCCGGTGAGGGGTGATGCAAGCAAGCTGTATACGTTCCGGCCGCCGGCACTCTCGCCGAAAATCGTGACATTGTTTTTGTCACCGCCAAACTGGTCGATGTTGCGTTGCGTCCAACGCAACGCTTCGATCATATCCAGCGTGCCGAAATTAGCGAGGGGTAACGTATCGAGATCCGGCCCTTGGATCGCGGGATGAACAAACCAACCAAACGGACCTAATCGATAATTGATAACGACGACCACGACCCCCTGACGTGCCGCAAAGCGCGAGAAGTCATAGGTGCCCTTGTGTCCCGTCAGGTTGCTCCCACCATGAATCCATAGCATCACCGGCGCCGGACCCGCAGAGGAGACCTCACCCGGACTGTAGATATCCAGATAGAGGCAATCCTCGGATCCATGATACTCACCTCCGTCGATACCCGAGGCCATACTCTGAGGTTGGGGACACATGACAGGTGTAGGAAGCGCACGAATAGCTTGTTCAGGATTCGCAAGCGGCTCGGGCGCGGCCCAACGCAGCTTCCCAACCGGTGGCTTGGCAAACGGAATGTCCCGGTAAACGAGCGCGTCCTCGGCAACTCTCTCCGCCGTCACCTGACCTGTGCTGGTCTGCACCACAATGGGCGCCTCCGTCTCACGGTCCGTGGCAACACAGGCGGTCAGCGCAACCAACAGCAAGGTTGCGATCACTCTATTCAGCGCAGTGATATTCATCGTCTTCTCGGGGATCAGGCAGTAATTTCAGCAATACGCCAGTAGCGCACTAGCGGACCATGCCGCGCACCCGCCCTTCTCACCCTTCTGAAGCCGGCGTTGTCGTCTCCGACGCGTTATGCTCGGATACGCTGTGGTCGACCCATGACATCAGCAACTTATAGCCCACCGACAGCGTAACGGCACCGACAAACAGCCCTATCAAGCCTTCGGCCGCCATGCCCCCAAGCGCACCGATCAACACGATTGGCATAGGGGTCTCGACCCCTCGCCCGAGCAGGTAGGGCTTGAGTACCCCGTCGGCCAAACCGGCCGCTACCAGATAGATGGATCCCAACACCGCCATAACCGTCGGGATGCCGCTGGCCAGCCAGATCCAGGCAAGTACCGGAAGCACCACCAACGAACTGGGTAACTGCAAGACTCCGAGGAACAAAACGAGCAAGGCGAGAACACCCGCCGCGGGCACGCCCAGCGCAAGGAATCCGACACCAAGCGCCAACGCCTGTAAAAAGGCCACGCCAACCACCCCATTGGAAACCGATCTTACGGTCGCGACAACCAGCTCCTGAATCTCCTCTCCCCGCTCGGCGTCCGCAAAGGTTCCCAGCATTCTCCGGGCCTGATTCGCTCCCTTTTCTCCGTGCCCCATCAAAAAGCCCGCGATCACCAAAGCGACAAAGAAGAGCACGAGAGCCAGAAGCGTATTGGCGATCGCGCTGAGCAGCACCTTTCCGCCTGTCAGTAACTGCGGTTGGACGATTTTAGCGGCCGATATCAAATCCTCGTGGGCGCTCTGCCATATCTCATACAGCGCGGGGCCCACCAAGGGCCACGTGGCGACTTGAGGATTCGCTTCAGGAATCACAAAGTCCTGATCGCTCAATAAAGCAATCCACTCCCGCAAGTGCTCGGCGGAAGACACCCCGAGTAATACCGTTGGCACGCCAATGATGATCAATCCCAGCACGACAAACACGGCGGCCGACTTACCCTCACCGATATGCAGACGGGCAGATAGCCACTGGTTCACGGGATTGAGGGATACGGCAAGAATTAGCGACCACAGTATGAGCGGCAGAAATGGCGCGAACGTCAGGATCGAAAACCAAACCACTGCCAGCAAAAGCGCCAGTCGCACGTAGACCTGCATCAGATCACGGGAAAACGCCTTGCGCAGGGCATCGAGATCACCGTTGCTCATTTTTTCACCCCCCCGATGAGAAAGGCCAAGCGCCTGTGCTTGACGCTAAGCTGGCCGTCCCATCCGATAGCTTCCCCCTAACGCCCGTTCCACTCGGGTTTACGCTTTTCAGCGAAAGCCGTTGCTCCCTCGATAGCGTCCTCGCTGGTAAATACCGGCTGCGTCAGCGCGTGCTGTTTGGTAAACGCCTCGTCGTCACTCCAATCGCGTGACGCCTTGATAATCGCCTTACTCACCTTCACGGCCAGTGGTCCGTTCTCGGCAATACGCGCCGCTAGATCGCGCGCAGTGCTCAGGGCCTCCCCTGGTGAAGTCAATTGGTTGATGAGGCCCATCGCCATCGCTCGATCAGCGTCCATAAATTCCCCGGTGAGTGCCAGTTCCATGGCAACGCGATAGGGAATCTGCGAGGGCAACCTCACCAGGCCACCTGCGGCCGCAACCAACCCGCGCTTCACCTCGGGAATGCCGAACTTCGCATTCTCGGCTGCGATGATGAGATCACAGGCAATCGCGAGCTCACAGCCCCCGGCTAGGGCGTACCCCTCCACTGCGGCAATCAGGGGCTTGTCAGCCGACCGCTCCGTCATACCACCAAAGCCGCGACCCTCAATCTGCGGAAACTCACCCGACACAAACGCCTTTAGGTCCATGCCCGCGCAAAAAGTGCCGCCCGCGCCGGTCAAAATGCCCACCCGCAGCGCGTCGTCGCTGTCGAGGCGATCAAGCGCAGCAGCGATTCCCTCAGACACAGACCGGTTTACCGCATTCTTGGCTTGCGGTCGGTTAATCGTAATGACGAGGACACCATCGGCCTCGTCGGTCAGTACTGTCGCTTCTTCACTCATCATTACGCTCCCTTAACGTGGCTGCATCCGTATCCCGCCGTCCATGCGGATACACTCGCCATTGATGTAATCATTATCAATAATCGCGGCCGCCAACTGGGCAATTTCCTCAGGCCGGCCCAGGCGCTTCGGATAAAGCACCGATTGCGACAGAGACTCAACAAACTCCGGTGTCAGGCCGTTAAACAGCGGCGTGTTGATGAGGCCGGGGACGATCGTGTTGACCCGGATGCCGATGGTTGAAAGGTCCCGCGCGATGGGCAAGGTCATACCCACAATACCGCCCTTACTCGCGCTGTAAGCCGCCTGCCCCATTTGCCCTTCATAGGCCGCTACCGAAGCCGTATTGATAATGACGCCTCGCGCGCCGTCATCTGTCACCGGTTCATTTTTTGCCATGACCTCCGCGCACAACCGCAACACGTTAAAGCTACCGGTCAGGTTGACCGCGATCACCAGATTCCACATGTCCAAGGGAAAGGGGCCATCCCTTCCCAGGGTTTTAGCGGCGTTACCGATACCCGCACAGTTCACGTTCACGTGTATCGCGCCAAACGCGGCAACCGCGGCTTCAATGCCGGCCTTCACCGAATCCTCATCCACCACATTAACATTGGCAAAAACACAGCTATCGGCGCCCAATTCGGAGACCATCGCCTCCCCTGCATCCTGGTTCAGATCAAAAATGGCAACTTTGCCACCCGCGCCCGCCAATCGCCTCGCGACCGCCTGGCCAATGCCCGAGGCACCACCGGTGATAACTGCAACTTTTCCATTAATATCCATTATTAAACTCCACTTTATTAACCAAAATTTAAAAAACTATTCACCGAGGTCTTCGCACGATATTCCGCTCACCCGGCGTCACCTCAACCCGCGCACCGAGGGGATCGTCGTCCCGGAACCACGCGAGCAGATCACTGTCCTCGGGGTCGGCCACTGCCACCCAACGGCGCTGGTCCGACGCTTGCCTGCCTACGACAATAGCGCGCGCTTTGCCGCCCTTGGCTTTAAAGGTGTAGCTCTCGATCACTCCGTCTCCATCGGGCTGTTCGACCACCTCAACCGCCTCCCTGACCGCGGGCTCGGGAACCGGATCTGGGAACTTGGCGCCTACATTGCCATAAACACCAACGGCGTGCTTGGACAGATAGCCGCCGTTGGCCCCCACCACCCCGTAACTGGGCTGATTTTGTCGGCGAAGCCAATGCACCATTTCGACAATGCCATGGGTCGAATAATTGTTGCCAGGGCCACCAAAAAAGGGCAATCCGCCGGTGAGTGTTAGCGGGCGTGGATCATCCACTGACATACCCAGCGCCTCCATCGCCGCCCAAACGGCGATAGGAAAACAGGAATATAGGTCCGTCGCACCAATTTGCTCAGCAGAAACCCCCGCACCGGCCAGTGCGGCATCATAGGCAAAGGCCATGGCATCCGAGCGCCCGAGGGATGGTCTGGCTAGCACCGCCGGCTCAGCAGCCGCTGCATGGCCGTGTAGGTAAATTGCCTTGCCTGAAACACCCAAAGATTCGGCCACCGAAAAACTGGTCAGTACCAGTGCCGCCGACTGATTGACCCCGTCCTTTGCCACCATGGATTTGAGGTGGGGGTCACCCATCAGTCGATTACTGGCGGTTTCGGAACTAATTTCCTCAATAGACATCGGGACTGGAAACATGGCAAAGGGATTGGCTGCAGCAACCGTATTAAAGCGCCCCATGAGGCGGGCCAGCTGCTCGCGATAGCTTTTCTTATCGAGCCCCAATTCTGCCCGCCGCGCGTGTTCCTGAATCGGGTAGACATCCACTGGCGCAAAGGCGCCATGACGGTTGAATTCCGGGTCGAACAAGGTTTCTGTGCCAGCCCCCCGGTCATCCGCCTCGCCTTCAGGTGATTCATGCCAATCAGGCGTCGTTCCGACTCTCTGGAAATGACGAGAGGTCGCCAATGCCTCGGCACCACAGATGACCGCCGCACGAATTTCTCCGCGGAAAATCGCCGAGCCGAGCTCGAACACCAGTCGTTGTGGCTCATCGCCGCCGGCACGGGAGTAAATCCCACTGGCATTCGGTAATTTCAGGCGCCTGAGGATCGACAAAGGCGGGCTGGTGCTGCGACCAAAGGGCGCGATGATAGGCACCGCCAGCTCGGGCACGGAGTGTGCAAAGAGTCTGACGCAGGCGAGGCGATCCACCATCTCCTCAATCTCGCCCCGCACCCCGGTGTCATCCAGCGCAAGCCCACAGGCTTTGGCGGCTAAATCTTCCGGCATCATGCCGACAAAATTGTCATCAAGATGCTCGGTAATCTGTCCCACCCCGAGCAACACCGGGGTGTTGGGATCTATCTGCATATTACTGTCCCAGACTGGCCTGTGCGGCCTGAACGATTTTCGAAAAAGAGACGCCGTCCAGCGAGGCTCCGCCCACCAACGCCCCGTCTATTTGCGGACATTCGAACAAGGCCCCGGCGTTCTCAGCGTTCACGCTACCACCATAGAGCAGCGGCACAGAGTCGCCTTCACCCAGCAAGTCGACGAGTTCACGCCGAATAATGGCGTGCATGGAATCCGCCTGTTCGGGCGCGGCCGTCACTCCCGTACCGATCGCCCAAATGGGTTCATAGGCAATCAATAGCGGTGCCCGCTGGAGGTCACCCAAAGCCGCCTGCAACTGAGCGCGAATAACATACTCTTCGCGTCCAGCACTCCTCTCCGCCTGACTCTCGCCCACACACAAAACCGGCGTCAAACCGGCAGCAATGGCGGCGTTCAATTTGGCGGCCACTAACTCATCAGATTCTGCAAGATCAGTGCGACGCTCGGAATGACCCACAATGACCCACTGGCATCCCCACTCAGCGAGCATATGTGCCGACACTTCGCCTGTGTGAGCGCCGCTGTCGTGCGCAGAGCAATCCTGCCCAGCGAGCGCACAATCGCCGGGTAATGCCAAGCACGCGCCCAGATAGGGAAAAGGTGGGGCGACCGCCACGACCACATCGGTCGCTGAAGCGATGTCGAGCTGGCGAGAAAAGGCGTCAACCATGGCGTGACTGCCATGCATCTTCCAGTTTCCGATGACATACCGTTTGCTCATGCCGCCTCAGCGCCCCATTCCGCGCGCGAAGATACCAGACTGGGGCGTTTCTCTCACCCTCTCTGCACTGAACAGCCAGGGTCACTTCCCCATTCTGCCCACGATCCATCGTAGACCGCTACCGGGGAATAGCCGATCTCGTGTAATGCCAGAGCCAGTAGGCAGGCAGAGATCCCCGACCCACATGTCGTAATAATGGCATCAGCCTGATCAACACCGATGTCCGCTGTCAGCGTCTGCAATTCCGCCTGCGCTTTAAGGTTTAGGCCCCCCGCCTCTAACACGCTCGCATAATGCAGGTTCCGTGAGTCCGGTATATGACCGGGACGAACACCCGGACGTGGCTCTTCCTCCTCTCCCGCAAACCGAGCAGGCGAGCGGGCATCGATGATCAAAGCGTCCCCGATATCGACAGCCGACTGCACGCGCTGCTTATCTGCAACCCATTCTCTCTGGTATTCGGCCCTGAAGCGCACCGAGGCCACGCTCGCAAATTCATCCCCGGACTCTGTCTCAAAACCGGCTGACAACCAGGCAGGAAGGCCTCCCGATAAAATCCGTACCCGCGAATGGCCGAAGACCCGAAACATCCACCAAGCACGGGGTGCCGAGAACAATCCCTTGCCGTCATAGATGACCACTTGATCCTCACTTGCAACCCCCAGTGCTTCCATCTGCTGCGCGAACTGCTCCACACTGGGCAACATGTGAGGGCATGCGTGGCTTTGATCCGCGATCGCTTCAATATCGAAAAATCGCGACCCGGGGATCCGAGCGGCCAAAAATTCCTCGTAAGGGTTGCGCGCTTCTGCGGGGAGATACCAAGAGGCGTCCAGCATTTTCACTTCACGCCGCTGGACCAGCGGCAACAGCGCCTCTACCGAAATCATGGTTTGTGATAGTTCCATGCGCTCCTCCATAGGCCCGATCGCTCAGCATGCGTTTGGGTCAACTGTGGTATGTGCCACCCGACGACCAGACGCCTGAATGAGTCTAATCTCCGGCTCATGAATTTGAAAACGAAGCCCTAGCGATATCGGAGAGATTTCAACGCGACAGTAGCAGCTCACGGTTAATCGGGGTTTTCAATCCAGACCCTCTGCGTACACAATAGCGACCCACCGCAAATAGAGACCTACACAAGGAGACCACTATGGCCGCTACGACGATCACCTGCGCAGACGGTTTTGAGCTTGGCGCCTATGAGGCGAGCCCATCGGACACGGCGAAGGGCGCCGTGGTTGTTATCCAAGAAATATTTGGTGTGAACTCGCACATCCGCTCAGTCGTTGACGGCTACGCCGCAGACGGTTTTTATGCGATCGCTCCGGCCATCTTTGACCGCCTCGAGCGCAATGTCGAACTGGGTTATACCGATGACGACATGACCGCAGGGATTGAATTGGCCTTCCAGAAGCTCGACATGGCCCAGACGCTAGCGGACTTGCAGGCGACTATCGATTGCGCGGCACAGCACGGCAAGGTCGGGGTGGTCGGATATTGCTTCGGCGGTTTACTCACCTGGCTATCCAGCTGCAATCTCGAGGGAGTTGCCGCGGCATCCGCCTATTACGGTGGCGGGATACCGGACAATGCCGATCTGACCCCCGGATGCCCGATCATTCTCCACTTCGGCGAACTGGATGCGCATATCCCCATGGATTCAGTCACCGCACTCCAGAGCAAAAAACCCGACCTGCCGGTTCACGTTTACGCCGCCGATCACGGCTTTAACTGCGACCAGCGCGGTTCGTATGATGCCTCCGCCGCTGCATTAGCGAAGGCGCGGACGCTGGAATTATTTAACGAGCAGCTCTCAGGCTAAGCCGCTTTCGGATGCATATCGGCATTATCGTTGGTAGCCATCGCCAGGATTCTCAAAGTGCGAAGGTCGGGCGCTTTTTGGCCAAGGCGCTTGAGCATCGGGATGGGGTGAGCACCTGGACGCTGGATCTCGGCAAGACCCCACTCCCTTTGTGGGACGAAGCGCTGTGGAGTCAAGGCGAGCAGTGGTCTGAGTTGCCCGCACTAAAGACGCAGCTCGATGGTAGCGACGCGCTGATCATGATCTCGCCTGAATGGCACGGGATGGTGCCCGCCGCGCTGAAAAACTTTTTGTTGCTCTGGGGCGCAGGTAGCGAACTCTCCCACAAGCCGGCACTCCCCTGCGCGGTATCAGCCGGCGAGGGCGGCGCCTACGTCATTGCCGAACTCCGAATGAGCAGCTACAAAAATAATCGCCTGTGCTGGCTACCGGAGAACCTCATCGCCAGACAAGTGAAGCTGATTTGCAACGAGGATGAGAGCCTTAACGATGCAACGCTACAGTCGAAATTCTCCGCACGCAGCGACTATGTGATTGATCTGCTGATCGCCTACGCCAACGCCCTGCGCGATGTCAGGGCGCTGGGTATTATCGATCACGAGACCTTTATGAATGGGGCATAGCTCCCAGACTTATTGTCCGCTCAACGAGCGGTATTCGCCCGAGAAGAAAACCAATGGCGTGGCTTGGGCAGCTTCAAAGGCCACAACCTCACCGACGATTATCTGATGGTCGCCCCCCGGGTAGACTGCATAGGTACTGCAACTGAAGTGTGCGAGCGCATCGTTTAACCGAGGTTCCCCTTGAGGGCCTTCCGAGAAGTGCTCGGGCAACGCCTCGTGCCCACCGGCTTGCGCGTAATGTCCCGATAAAGCCGCTTGGTCCTCGCGCAAAATGCTGATGCCAAAGTGTCGACACTCGGTGTACACCTGCAAATGCTCGGAGCTCGTCTGAATACTCCAGAGCACCAAGGCCGGATCGAGGGAAACCGAGGAAAACGAGTTCACGGTGGTCGCAAGTGGGCCGCGCTCGGCGTCACTGACGGTCACCAGGCAGACACCCGTGGCAAAACGCCCCAGCGCTTGCCGAAACGCGTTGGTATCAATCGTCATACCCGTCCTTGATGAAAAACTGGAGTGGCGGATTTTGCATCACGCCCTCGCACTGGGCATAGCCTCATCCGGACTAGCGATCGAGGCCACCCATCAGAATGTATTTGATCTCCAGATAGTCATCGATCCCGTACTTGGAGCCCTCGCGTCCTGAGCCCGAAGCCTTTACACCCCCAAAGGGCGCCATTTCATTTGAAATAATCCCCTCGTTTACGCCTACCATGCCGTAGTCCAATGCCTCTGCAACGCGCCAGACACGGCCGATATCACGGGTGTAAAAGTAAGATGCCAGGCCGAATTCCGTGTCATTCGCCAGGCTAATCGCCTCGGCCTCATCCTGAAACGACAATACGGGCGCAACCGGCCCAAAGATCTCGTTGCGGAAAACGGGCATATCGGGCGTGACCCCGGTGAGCACCGTAGGTTGATAATAACAGGGGCCCAGATCAGCCCGCCCGCCACCTAATGCGACCTGCGCGCCCGCCGCTATCGACGACTGTACCAAGCGATCCACGTCCTCGACGGCGCTAACATTAACGAGTGGGCCCTGTTGAACCCCCTCTTCCAAGCCGTTGCCCATTTTAAGTTTGGCGGTCGCAGCTACCAGTTTTTCGACAAACACGTCGTGGATACTTTCCTGGACGAGAATCCGGTTGGTGCAGACGCATGTCTGCCCACTGTTTCGGTACTTTGAAATCAGCGCGCCCTCTACCGCCGCATCAATATCGGCATCATCGAAGACGATGAAGGGCGCGTTGCCGCCCAGTTCCATTGAAGTGCGCTTCAGCGTACTTGCACAGGCCTGTTCAAGTCGACGACCCACCTCTGTGGAGCCGGTAAAAGTCAGTTTTCTGACCACAGGGCTATCGGTTAGCGCTGGCCCGATCTCGCCTGAGGAACCGACAACCACATTTAGAACGCCGGCGGGCACGCCGGCTCTCTCAGCCAGTTCTGCCATGGCCAGCGCAGAGAGCGGCGTCTCGGAGGCAGGCTTGATCACAATGGCGCACCCCGCGGCCAGCGCAGGTGCCGCTTTACGCGCAATCATCGCGTTGGGGAAATTCCACGGCGTGATGGCCGCCACGACGCCAATCGGCTGCTTGATACACACAACACGCTTATCGGACGAGGGAGCGGGAATCACATCGCCATCAATACGCTTGGCTTGCTCACCGAACCACTCCATGAAAGCGGCACCATAAGCGACCTCCCCGCGACTCTCGGCGAGTGCCTTGCCTTGCTCAGTGGTCATGATAATCGCCAAATCTTCTTGGTGCGCCATCATCAGATCGAACCACCGCCGCAGGACCTGGGCTCTTGCCTTCGCTGGCAGCACTCGCCAACTTGCCATCGCTTCCTCTGCGGCTAGGATTGCTCGCTCTGTGCCAGCCCGATCGGTTGTTCCAACCTCCGCCACCAGCTCCCCGGTTGCAGGGTTCATCACGGAAAGGCATTGCGACGAGTCAGCAATCCACTGACCCCCGATATAGGGGCTGGTTTTCAACAGACTGGGATCCGAAAGTTCAATCGTCATGACGTTCACTCACAATCGCTCACTAAGACATTTAATTTAACGGAGTTAAGACAACGCCAGGGGTCTATCACCGCAGGCAGACAAAGACCGGGGGCAGCAAGGCTCTCTCGATGGCATCCTGCATGAATCGCGATGTCAGCACCATACCCATTTGGGGGAAAAGCAGCGCGCGACACGGCGCCTACTCACGCCCCGGGATCAACTCAGATCGGCTGAGGCCGCGGCGCTAGGCGCTGTTAGGAATCCATCGGGGTGCAGTCAGACGACGCTTGCCGTCGGAAGCGAGCACAGCGTCGTGCGCGTCAAGGGCCTTGCGGTCCCACAGCTCGCAGGTGACCTGCTTGTGTTTTTGATCGAGGCCCTCGCAGTAATTGCTGTAGCGACAGAGCAGAACCTCTTCTCCCCGACCACGGCGCACCTTCTCGAACCAGTCTGGGTCGGCCAGCGCCTGACGAGCAAACCCCACCACGTCCGCTTTGCCTTCGACAAGCAACGACTCTGCCTGCTGGAAACTATAGATCCCACCCGTCGATATCACGGGGGTGTTGTGCCCCGCAGCGTGCAAAGCCTCTCTGATGAGCGCCACCGGCTCACTATTTCGACCCCAAGGACCCCGCTCATCGGATAGATAGGCCGGCATGCATTCATACCCGCTTTGTCCTGTGTAAGGATAAGCCGCCCACCCCACTTTAGGCTGCTTGGCATCATCAAACTTTCCCCCTCGGGAAAGACTAAGAAAATTCATGCCGGCGCGGGAAAATTCCTGCGCAAAAAAGCGGGCGTCATCAATACCGCTCCCCGCTGCTATGATTTCATCGCTGAGACAACGACAGCCAACTGCGTAATCACCCCCTCCCGCCGCCCGAACAGCCCGATAAACCTCGAGCGGCAATCGAACCCGATGTTCTCGACTACCGCCATAACCATCGGTTCG
>CAXPKH010000067.1:0-12367 GCA_964217615.1 Luminiphilus sp. | reverse complement strand
TGGCCTCCCCGCCAGGACTCGAACCTGGAATCACCGCTTAGGAGGCGGTAGTTATATCCTGTTTAACTACGGGGAGAGGGGCGGCAGTGTACCGCAATCTTTCTCAGGAGTTGCCAGTCGTGTTCGTGAACGAATCCGGCGAGCACTGGGCCAACAAAAATTCTGCCGTTTCTCTTTGGCTACCCCTAAAAATAGGCGGCTGGCTACGTTGTCTCATTTGATGCTCGTACATCGGGTCGTAGTATTCGGTCAGTAGCGCCTCGATCCACAGCTTATGTTGTTCGGGGTCTCCACGGCGATGACTCAGCAGAGCGTCACGCATTACGCTACGTAACGCTCCATGACGTTTTCCACCCAATCGCTTTTGGATGCGCTCAAGGGCGGTGAGCAGGCCCGCCGCGAAAACCTCAAAGGCGTCTTCCTCGCCTTGATCGAGGTGTTCCTGAAAGTTGCTGAGGATATAGCTGTTGTAAGAGTGATTGACGCGTTCAGGGAGGCTTGCCTCAACGCGGACCCAATCAGCCTCCACACGGGCCGCCTGAAGCGCATCGGGTAACGCGCATCGACCGATCAAGCGGCCCTCATCTTCCAGAATCAAATAAGGGTGGCTGTGCGCATTTCGTTGCACGAGCGCGACACCGAGCGCTAATTCAAAGCCGATTTGTGTCGGTTGATCCGTGATTCGTCGGCCAAATGCCGAGCCGCGGTGATTCGCCAATCCCTCTAGGTCGATGCTCCCAGGAATCGGATATCCCCCATGGCCTTCATTGAGCAATTGTGTTTTCGCTACCCCTGTCTGGCCGCCGACCAACAGTAATGGGGAGGAGGCCAATAGCGTATCTGTTTGTTGCATCAACCACTGGCGGAGCGCTTTATAACCCCCTTTAATCTTCGGGTACTTGATGCCCGCATCTGCGAGCCACTGCTGTGTGATCTCCGATCGCAAGCCACCTCTGAAGCAGAATAGGGCGCCGTCTGGATGCCTTCTCGCGAACGCCAGCCAAGCCTCGATGCGTTCAGCTTTGACGGACCCGCAGACCAGCTCATGACCCAGACGCTCGGCCGCAGCTTGCCCTGAGCGCCGATAACAAATGCCAACGGCAGCTCTCTCGCTGTCATCCAGCAAGGGAAGATTAACCGCCGAGGGTAAGCTGCCCTTGGCAAATTCGATCGGCGCACGAACGTCGATGAGCGGGATGTCGCAAAGAAAAAGCGACTGAAAATCATCGAGCTCTGACATTATTGGGATGACAACGCGATGCGCGGCCGCTGTCCTTTGGGTGAGGAAAACTCGCCAAAGACAGAATCAGGCAATCCTCTGTCCGAGAGAAGGCGCTGCACCGCGGGCAGCGCTTGCGCTGTCATGGAGATTAAGAGCCCGCCGCTGGTTTGTGGATCGCAAAGAACGGACTGCTCCCTCGGTGATAGTTGCGGGAGTCGGTCGCCGCTGGCACTGAGATTGCGGGTAGTGCCCCCCGGCACGCAGCCTGCGCCGATGTAGTGATCTAGGTCCGGCAGCTCAGGAATGAAGGCGGTGTCGATAGTGGCATCTAATTGCGCGCCGTCACACATTTCCAGCAGATGACCCGCCAACCCGAAACCTGTCACGTCAGTCAGTGCGTTCACACCGTCAATCTCTGCCAGTAATGGCCCGACACTGTTGGCCTGACACATTACCCCTGCCGCAAGCCCCGCATGATCTGGTTTCAACTTGCCCTGTTTCTCTGCGGTGGCGTGAATACCAATACCCAACGGTTTCGTCAGGATAAGGTGGTCACCGCGCTGGGCCCCGTCGTTGCGTTTTAGGTGCTGGCGCAGAACAGTCCCCGTGACGGCCAAACCGAAAATAGGCTCAGGACAGTCGATACTGTGTCCTCCCGCGAGCGGAAAACCCAGCTGCTGGCAGACATCTCGACCACCTTTAATGACTTGATTGGCGACTTCAGCACTTAGCTTGGCGATTGGCCACCCTAGAATGGCCACGGCCACCAGGGGTTTGCCTCCCATTGCGTAGATGTCAGAAATCGCATTGGTGGCGGCAATACGACCAAAATCATAGGGGTCGTCAACGATCGGCATAAAAAAATCGGTGGTGGACAGTACCGCCTGTTCATCGTCTAGCGCCACGGCGGCAGCGTCATCCCTTGTGTGGTGTCCGACCAGCAGAGAGGGAAATGGCTGCTCAGCCGCGTCGTCACTATTGCTGGCGAGGATCCGAGCCAATACATCAGGGGCAATCTTGCAGCCACAGCCAGCGCCGTGACTGAACTGGGTTAATCGGGTGGTGCCATTACTCATTCAGACTGTTACCTCCAAGCATGCGAGAATGCTAACGCTTTACGATTGAAAAGCAGAGCGTTCAGGCTCATTCTTCTCTCAGTGGTGGTGGTGAATATCGTGAGCAGTTCAACATTTCGAGTCTCTCGGGTGAGGGCCCTTAGCTTGCTTTACGCGCTTGTGTGTGGAGTCGGTCAGACTTCTGCCGAGCCAGCGCTGCCACCGGCGGAGCATTGGGCGACGGAAAGGGCGATTTATCAAAAAGCGCGCGGTGAGCTGGCGACAGGCGCCGGTCAACGCTACTCAAAGTTGAGGGAACAACTAACAGACTATCCGCTGCGGATTGATCTCGATTTTTCCGCAAAGCTCGGGCAGTTACACCACATGAAGGCCCATGAGGCGAAGGCCTTTCTTGCAGGAGCCGAGGGAACCCCGCTTGCAAGTCGCTTTTTGGTGGCTTACCTGCGGCATAAAGCGCAGGACGGCCGTTGGAAAGCTTTCTTGGGGGTCGTCGATGCGCCGCCTGAGATGCCGGAGTTGCAGTGTTATTACTATCGGGCGCTCCTGGCCACTGGGAGCGATGAGCTGGCGTTTGATGGCGCTTCAAAGCTCTGGAATGTGGGATATTCTCAAGATGACGCCTGTGACCCACTGTTTTCTGCGTGGATTGCGCGGGGAGGGCCTGATGATGCCCTCATATGGTCGCGGGCGATCAAGGCCTTCGAGGCCAAAAATGGCCACCTCATTCGTTATGTCAAACGCTACGCCAGTGACGCGTTGCAGCCTGACCTGGATGAATTGGCAGTGATCTACCGGCGCCCATCTCGGGTTGAGGGTGATCATCACGCGAGCCGTCCCCGCCACACTGATATTCTACTTGCGGGCGTGGCGCGACTGGCGCAACTCAATCCAGAGAGAGCCCATCAGGTTTTTCAATCCCTCAGGGGCGATCATCCCATATCACAGCAACAGCTAGAGGCCGTGGTTGCGAGCATTGCGCGGCACAGCTTGTTTGCCGAACGTTCTCCAGCGCCTGAGGCGTGGGTCACCCAACAGGTTGCCATGCTCAGAAATGACGAACTGACCGCGATCTGGTTGCGCAATGCGATCGCGGACGGCGACTGGCAGGCGGTTCAACAGGGTTTGGGATGGTTGTCGGACGCGGTGCGAACCCAAGATCGCTGGATCTACTGGAATGCGAGAAGCCGCGAGGCCGCCGAGCTTGAGGGTAGCGACACGCTTTTCGACAGTCTCGCCGAGCAGCGCAGTTTTCATGGTTTCCTGGCGGCAGAAAAAGTCGGCCGACCTTATCAATTGAATGAGGTGAGGGCGTGGGTAAGCGGTCATCAACTGGAAGGATCCATTTTGCTCGGTGCGACCAGAGCCCAGGAGCTGTTGGCCGTAGGGCTTCGCGAAGAGGCGAAAGAACAATGGCAGCATACGCTGAACCAAGCCAGCTTTAGTGACCAGATGGCGTTGGGAATGATCGCGCTGGGGCGAGGGTGGGCAGATTTTGGGGTGGATGCAGCGATAGCAGCGGAAAATTGGGATCAGCTTGATCTGCGATTTCCTTACGCCTTTTGGGAGGACTTTCAGGGTGCGGCGAGAGAAGTAGAGGGGGACCCCCTCGCACTCATTGCCCTCGCCCGACGGGAGAGCGGACTGAACCCGCGCGCCCAATCGAAGGTCGGCGCAAGGGGTTTAATGCAACTCATGCCCGCTACGGCTCGCAATATCGCCACCCGGGAGGGAGTGCCGTATCGCGGCGCCAAAACGCTCTACGAGCCCCAGGTAAATATTCTATTGGGGACCCGCTATTACAACTCGCTACTTGAGCGTTACGACGGTAATCGCGTTAAGGCCTTGGCGGCGTATAACGCGGGCCCGAGTCGAATATCGCGGTGGCTTTCCGGCGCGCAGCCCGTAGATCAATGGGTGGACTCGCTACCTTTTGCCGAGACAAGGGAGTATGTTCAGGCAGTACTGACTTATCACGTTATTTATCGACTTCGGGCGGGCAAGTCGGCTGAACTGTTGACGCTGCCAGAGAAAAGTGAGTTGTATTGAGCATTCGAGAGGCGGCTGACAAGCAACGCCTCAGGGAATGGCGGGAGATATCGAGCGCTTTATGAAAACACTGCAGATGCAATCTTGTGTGCATGAGAACGCGACTGTCGAATGTGCGCTGGTGGAGACAACGGTCAAAGAGCCGGGGCCCGATGAGGTGCTCGTGGCGATAGAGGCCTCACCGATCAACCCCTCTGACCTGGGTTTGATGTTTGGCGCCGCAGATCTCGCAACGGCCCGCGCAAGCGAGAAAAACGGACAACCCTCGATCATGCTCGACGTTCCGCCCGCAGCGATGCGGGCCATGGCTCCCCGAGTGGGGCATTGGATGGCTGTGGGCAATGAGGGTAGCGGTCGTGTCATCGCTGCGGGCCAAAGTGAGGCTGCCCAGCGCTTGCTTGGGAAGCGGGTGGGCATGTTTGGCGGTGAGATGTACGCAACCCATCGTTGCTTGCCAGCCTCACAATGTCTTGCGTTTTCAGATGCCATCTCTGCAGAGCAGGCGGCGTCTTGCTTCGTCAATCCTATGACCGCGCTCGGGTTTATGGAGACCCGCGATATGGAGGGGCAAAAAGCGATAGTCCATACGGCTGCCGCCTCCAATCTTGGGCAGATGCTCGTCAGATTATGTGAGGCTGACGGTGTGCCTCTCGTCAATGTTGTTCGCTCAGAGGCGCAAGTCGCGTTGCTCAAAGGACTTGGCGCACAGTGGGCTCTGAACAGTCAGTCTGAAACCTTCATGAACGATCTTATCGATGCCTTGGTTGCGACCGGTGCTACCCTCGCTTTTGACGCGATTGGCGGTGGACGCCTGGTCAATCGTATTCTCACCGCGATGGAGCTGGCGGCAGCTCGATCAGGGCCTTGGTCACGTTATGGATCTGAAGAGCCCAAGCAAGCCTACATCTATGGTCAGCTGGACTTGGGAGCCACCGAGCTGACTCGAGGTTACGGTTGGGTTTGGTCGGTCAGCGGCTGGTTGCTGACGCCATTTATGAAGCGTGCGGGGCCTGAGAGAGTTGCCCGCATGCGCGAGCGAGTGGTCAATGAGATTGACACGACGTTTGCAAGTCACTATTCCTCGCGCCTCAGTTTGGAACATGCTTTAACCGTGAGCGCGGTTCAGGAATATGGTGCCCGCAAAACTGGACAAAAAACATTGCTGTTGATGGCCGATTCATCCTCCTGAGAGTTTCACTTGGTAGCCCATTGCTGAGAGCGTTTGTTGGCAGACAGATCGCTGATCACCTTGGATTTCAACGATGGTACCTTTAACGGCACCGCCTACACCGCAACGCTGTTTAAGTTGCTTGCAGATGAGCTTTAACTGCAAGGGGTGCTCTGGTATGCCGTCGATCACGGTTACCGCTTTACCCCCTCTACCTTTCGTCTCACGGCGAATCCGTACAATGCCATCCCCGTTTTGCGTGGGTTGTGCTGATCCGCACACGCAGCGGGTCGTGGGCCGCTGGCATTGCGGGCACAGGCGGCCCCCGTCAGTGCTGTATACCGTTCGCGAGTCGACTGTCTTAGCCATTTGAGTGTCCCGATAGAGAGCTTACCGCCTATACTATAAACCCAAGGCATTTGACGGGCTGATTGCGATGTCACAAACCCCAGAGCTTGAGGCACAGCTGGCATTTTTAGAGGATGCGGTGCAGGCGCTCGATAAGGCGTTGGCGCTTCAACAACAGCAGCTACTGCGGCTTGAGGAGCGTGTTTCGGCAATCTACCATCAAGTCAGAGAGCAGGGCGACCGATTGAACACCTATGGCGGTAACGTCTCAGAGCCACCCCCGCCACATTACTAGCCAGCCCATAAAGCGAGAAATCACTTATGAATTTACGCGTAGCAACGTTGATTTTAATGATTTTTTTAGTTGGCGTTGTGGTGCTGATCGCGATTCTTGTGCGTCCCCCTGTGGCACCCCATCAGGAAATTTATGTGAATGGCGTGGTTATCACAATGGATGCCGCCAATACAGAGGCGGAAGCTGTTTTGGTACGAGATGGCCAGATCGAAGCGGTCGGGACTTCCGCGGATTTGATGTCCCTCGCGGATGACACTGCGGTCGTCGTCGATCTACGGGGCAGAACCCTGATGCCGGGTTTCGTGGATGCTCACGGGCATTTTCCCGGTTCTGGGCAAACGGTGTTTTCCGCTGATCTAAACAGCCCGCCCATCGGACGGATAACGAACATGGCGGAACTGATTGCCGGCTTGAAAGCGTTTGCCCAACGGCGTCCAGAGGGCTGGGTGGTGGGTCATGGATACGACGACACCTTGTTAGCGGAAAAGCGCCATCCCACGCGGGACGATCTCGACCTGGTTTCCACTGAGCGACCGGTAGCGATTGTGCACGTATCGGGTCATCTTGCGGTCGTGAACAGCGTTGGCCTCGAAATTTTGGGAATCGATGAATCTACTCTGGATCCCGAGGGCGGTGTCATTGTTAGAGATCCGCTCTCCGCAGACGCCAGACGTCCTAACGGCGTTCTTGAGGAAACCGCCGCCAGAGCTGTTTGGGAATATACCCTTGACCTCGGCATCATGGACGGCGTGAAAATGACCACGCAGGCCGCGGCCGAATATCTGTCGGTAGGCGTTACAACGGCATCGGCTGGTGGAATGCCGCTTTCGGTAGCAAAGCTCCTCAGCTTGCTTAGTCAACTTAACCAGTTTCCGCAGCGGGTAGCGCTGTTTCCCCTGTTTGAAGAAGTCGGTGAAGACCTGTTGTCCGGAGAGGTGGCGTTGGACGCTCTGGGTGATGCTAGGGTTAGCGTTCCGAGAGTGAAGATTATTGCCGATGGCAGTATTCAGGGTTATACGGGTTATCTGAGCGAGCCCTACTACCGGCCCTTTAAGGGTGACGCAGCGTATCGCGGCTATCCGTCAGTACCCCGAGCAGAACTGTTCAGGCAGGTTGCAGGGTTGTATGAAAGGCGCATACAAGTTGCCATTCATTGCAACGGAGATGCGTCGATTGATGATGGCTTGGATGCCATTGAGGCGGCTGCTAAGGCGCATCCTTGGCCCGAAGCGCGTCCGCTTATCATTCACGCGCAAATGACACGCTTCGATCAAATAGAAAGAATGGCGGCTCTGGGTGTTACGCCCAGTTTTTTCTCGGCGCACACCTATTACTGGGGCGATCGCCACGCCGCAATTTTCATGGGTCCGGAGCGAGCCGCTAACATGAGTCCAGCGCGTTGGGCGCAGCAGGCTGGCGTGCGTTTTAGCTCTCATCTGGACACGCCCGTAACACCCATATTGCCCTTGCAGGCGGTCTGGAGTCAGGTAAATAGAGAGAGCACAGCAGGGGTGGTCATCGGCCCGGGTCAGACCATTGATCGCCTCTCAGCGCTCCGCGCAGTAACGATTGATGCGGCATGGCAGGTGTTCATGGACGACCAGATCGGTTCTATAGAGCCGGGTAAACGCGCCGACCTTGTGGTGTTATCGGACAACCCGCTGACCGCCGCCGACATAAGATCCATAAAGGTGGATAGGACTGTGATAGACGGGGCGACGGTGTATTCGCGGCTGTGAGGCTGAAGCCGCGCTTATCCCGAATCAAAGCCAAACCTTGAGCTGTCTACGCGGATAAATAGCGCTTCTGCAGTTGCGGTAATCGTGTCTTCGTAGCGCATTTCCGCGGTCACCTCTGTCCGGCGCTCGTCAAGTTCTTTGGCGGTAGCACTGATTTGTATTGGGGTATTTATTGGGGTTGGCCTTCGATACCTCACCGATAGTCCGCCCGTCATGCCGGGATTGCCTGTCCTTACGTGTGTCATGCCCATCAGGTGGTCGAGAATGCCGGCAACCCATCCGCCATGTACATGTCCGGGCGGGCCCTCGAAGGCCTGGCCAAAGACAACGACACCGACGATGCCGTCTACTTGTTCTTCCCAGCGAAGTTCGGGCGCACAGGGATGACTCCTTCCTGCCATCGCCACCAACTCTCCCATAACGTTATCGAAGCTACCTCGATCAGCCCGTTTTCCCATTTCTGCCAGCCCGGCCACCTGTGGTAAGCCTGCCAATCTGTCGGCAACTTTCTGCAGTTCTGTCGCAATTTCCAGCGCTGTCTCGGCTGGAATGTCGGAGCTGATCAGTTTTTCATTCAGCTTTCTGGCGGCGGTGGCGAGCGTGTTGCGTGCTTGCCAATAGATCGCTGTTGCAGAGTTCGGCGGATAAACGGAAACGCTTGAGTTCATGCAGTGGATTCCTTCAAGTCAAGCTTGGCACGCCATTCCCGAAGGTCCGCCACAAATGCCTCGGGTTGCTCAAGCGCCGCGAAGTGCCCACCCTTTGCGTGTGTATTGTTGAAATACATCAAACTTCGATAGCGGGTTCTGGCGAGGCGCTCGCTGCAGAGAAAAAGCTCTTGGGGAAACAATGAGATGCCAATGGGTCGGTCGATTGGGTCATAGTTAGGGTTGTTGAAGCTCTCCCAGTAGAGTCGGGCACTGCTGGCTGCAGAATTGGTCATCCAATAATGGCTGACTATGTCCAGCATGACGTCGCGACTCAAAGCATTCTCTGGATGACGAACACCTTGATGTTCACAATCTGTCCACTGAGCAAATTTCTCAATGATCCACGCCATCTGCCCCGATGGGGAATCTGCCAGACCATAGGCCAAAGTTTGTGGGCGAGTGCTTTGCTGTCGAGAATATCCCGACTCGTGCTCTTGATAGTGCATGGCAGCAGCTAACGTGGCTTGCTCGGCAGGGTCGTTCGAGCTGACTGTTTCCTCGTCAGGCAACACAAGGGGTAAGTTGATATGTCCGGCTCTGCAGCGAGTATCTCCAACGAGCAAAGCATGCGTAACCAGAGAGCCCCAGTCACCGCCCTGAGCCAAGTAGTCAGGGTAGCCCGCCCTCAGCATCAGCTCGTCCCACATGCCGGCGATTTTTTCCACACCGATGCCTGGTGTGGTAGGGGCCCCTGAGAAACCGAAGCCGGGCAAGCTGGGAATGACCAGGTGAAAGGCATCCTCGGGGGTGCCCCCTGTTTGTGTTGGGTCAGTGAGAGGCGTTATGACGTCCAGAAATTCAAGAACGGAGCCAGGCCATCCATGGGTCATTAGCAGCGGTGTTGCCGCGCTATGGGGACTCCTGATGTGCAGGAAATGTATTTTGACGCCGTCAATCTCTGTCGTGAAGTTGTCAAAGCGATTGAGGCGAGACGGTACTCGCTGCCAGTCATAATCCTGTTGCCAATGTCGGATCAGTTCTTGTTGGTAGCTGAGTGGAAGTCCTTGTCGCCAGTCCTCAACGGTTTCCGCGTCGGGATAGCGGGTTCTCTCCAGGCGCCGGTTCACATCTTCTAGCATTGCGTCCGAAAAGTGGGCCTCAAATGGCGTGATAACGTGATTCATCGGTAAGCGCCCTTGGTATGATTTGGATCAGCCGTGGACGTTACTCCTGCCGGGCCCGGGCCTCAAGTTGGCAGATGAAGACTGAGGTTTGCGTAGGTCTCCTCTAGCCAACCGTGCAACAAATCACGTTCCTCTGGGTGTTCTCTGGTATTAGCCCGTAAATGCGTCGTTCGCGGCTCACGATCGAGAAACAATTTTCCTGATATCAAGCCCGCCTCGCGCGCGCGAGCTAGCCACACAATGGTATCTGCGCCTTCTTCGGGGCTTCGCAACACCCGCCGGGTGATACGCCTGAAGCCCGGTAATGCAGATTGAACCCCGGGGGTGTCTGCCCATCCCGGGTGCATGCTGTTAACAACAATATTGTCCTGTTGCCAGGCTTCAGACCAGAGTTCGGTCAGTACGGTTAGGGCTCGCTTGGCCCGCGCGTAGGCCACGGAGCCGTTATAACGGGTTGGCTTCATGATTAGCTGATTCAGCTCAAGCTTTTGGGTGTACATGCCCCCCGAAACAACGTTGATAACTCGCGCTGGCGTAGCGTGACCCGCTAACAGCGGGCGCAGGCGCTCGGTGAGCTTCCAAGGGGATAAAAGGAGTAGCGCGACGCTCCTCTCAATGCCTTCGTCGGTCTGTTCATAATCGTTAAACAGGGCCCCCGCGTTGTTGATTAATACGTCGATCGGTTTGGCTTGCGCGTTCAGTTTGTCAGTTAGCCTGCCGACTTCAGACAGTAGGCTGAGATCGGCCAACTCCACAGTATCCGCGCGACGACCTGTCGCGCGCTCTAGCGATGCCTGCATCGACTCCGACTTTGCCTTGTCGCGAACGACGAGGGTGAGATCCGCGCGGGCATCCAGAAGCGACTGTGCTGCGGCATAGCCAAGCCCAGAGTTGGCGCCAGTTAACACAACATGTTTCCCGGTCATGTCAGTGCTCATGGGGCGCCAGTATTTTTTGCCTCTTTGGTATCCATAGCGCGTGAAACACCTGAGTGCAGAAACCAAGTTGCTGTCTTTTCGCTGCGTTTCTGGAAGAGCGACAGGGGTTGGATTATCGTCTGCGAGGGCTTTGGCGAGGCCGCGCAGACTGGCCTCACCCATGCGTTTCAGACTCTGTTGGTTGCGACGGGCCAGCGATTCAATGCCGTAGCGGTATTCAAATTCAGCGGTATAGGTAATTTTGGTGGTGTCGCTCGCGCCGGGTTCAAACGTGATGACATCTTTCACGCTAAACCATCGGCTTTTGCCCGTAAGGACCAAACTCTGCCAGGGCGTGAACTCGTCTATTGTGTAGGAAAGTTGAACCTTCGTGGGTCCCGCCTTGCACAAGAACGCAAAGCGACTACCCTTGCCGATTGGGCCGTCGCTGATTTTTTCGGCCTCGATTGCCGTCGCATCCCATTCGACCGTCGTACGAAAATCGGCGACATAGCGAAAGCAGGCTTCGACAGAGCGGGGTACCTCTATCACTTCTTGCAGCGTTATCATGACGTTACCAGCGGCTAGCTGCTAACAGGTACGAAATTGAACAATGTTCAGTTCAGTTTCGTTCGATGGGCTGTTTTTACAGGTGACGTAGCGCCCAGTCGCTATTCTTCTATCCATACCACACGAAGCGGCTCGCCAAAGTCGTCGTAAACCACCTGCTTTTTGCGTTTTGGGGTTCGCCGGCGCACGATTTTCTTGCGGCTACGCTTTTCAGCCCGCCTTGCGTCTAGGGCGGCAATCACATCATTCAGGGGGGTGCGACTGGTGTTGCGCGCTTCGAACACGGGAGGGGTAATAGGTGGAATGCTGCTCCGATCGTAGGCGCTTTCGCCAGTTTTGAGTTCCTGCACCTTTCCACCGTCCGACAGAAATGCGGCCACCTGTTTTTCAAGGTGTTTACGGATGTCATGCTTGGTCGGTGGTTTTTTCACTCTGATTCCTCCAGCGGAAGTATAAGACCCCAGCGCCGGGTCATAAAGCAACGGGCTGACCGACGAGGATGCTTTCTGGTTTAATGCGCCCTCGTTTTTCAATCCGTGTTGGGGAGCCCTTAGCCGTTAGTTCCCCGAGGAATCCACTGATTACGAGACTGTTAAATGGGTGCGCTGAGATCATTTCTGGTGTTTTTATGGATGGCTGTCACCGTAATCCCAGCGGCCTCGTTAATTATTTTTGTGACGCCGCTCTCTCGCGCAGATACCCGCTGGTGGTACATCGCCAGGCCCTGGCTTCGCAACGCAATCGAGGCAGCCCGACGCGTTGGGGGCATTCAATATACGGTTGTCGGCGAGGAACACCTGCCGGGGGCGGGATACAACCAGCGAATTATTCTGTGTCCCAAGCACCAATCAACCTGGGAAACTTTTTTTTTCGCGAGTCGCATGCCCCATCCGCTCGCTTATGTCTTCAAGAGAGAGTTGTTACTCATCCCCTTCTTTGGCTGGGCGATGGCGTGCCTCAATATGATTCACATCGATCGCAGCGCCCGAGGCGATGCCTGGAGTAAAGTGGCGTCCTTGGGAGAGCAGCTCATGGATGCTGGCAAATGGGTCATCATGTTTCCTGAGGGAACGCGATCTAAACGTGGGGAGCAAGGGATTTATAAAACGGGCGCGGCCAGACTCGCGCTGGCCACGGGTGCGAGCATTATCC
>CAXPKH010000066.1:0-7605 GCA_964217615.1 Luminiphilus sp. | reverse complement strand
AAATTGACCAAATTCAACGTCGAGATAGCCGTCCATGCCGTCGAACGAGGGCGCGTTGGAGATGAAATGGACTAAGCCTCCGGTTGCATTACGTCCGAATAATGTGCCTTGCGGACCTTTCAGGATTTCGACGCGATTCACGTCGAAAACGGCGAAGGTTTGGGCCTGAGCGACTGCGATATAACCCTCGTCCAAATACACCGGTTTGGGGGCCTCGATGATGTCATTGAAGTCTTTTTGGGTAACCCCACGAATAGAAAACTGGGTGTTCTGGCCTGCCAGGTTCCCAGAGATATGCACGCCAGGAGAAAAAGCCGCGATATCGAAACTTTCCGATACACCCAACGCGTCCATTTGTTTGCCCGTGAAGGCGGTGATGGCGATCGGGACATCCTGTACGTTCTGTTCGCGTTTCTGTGCGACAACGACTACTTCTTCCAGAACGTTTTGTGCTTGCAAAGGACTGGCAAGTAGCGCTCCCGCCACCGCGGTGGCAAGGGTAGCTCTTAGGGTGGGCTTATTCATATTAGTGCTCCGTAGTGGCTCGTTAGAGATAATAACAACATATAATAAGGTGTTTTCTGTGGGTGAGGATCAATCACTGGGTGCTCTCAGGCCTCTCGCTTCGAGACGGGGCAGCACCTCCTGGCGGAAGTAGGGGAATTCCTTGGCGTAGTCAACGAAGGAGAGGGTGGTGCCCGCCACTCCCGTTTTACTGAGCTGTTCCAGTTGGTCAGCAATATGATCCGGCGTACCAACGAGGGGAAAGCCGCCGTGGCCTGCAGCAAATCGGTCACGGAACATAGCGAGCGCCTCTTTCGTAAACGATTGCGCGTGCATGCCTTGTAAGGTCATCAGGTTGTCTACCGCATCCCAATCGGCGTTCTCGTTGGCGTACCAGTCGAGGTAATCCTCAGCCTCTTTCTGAGTGGGTCGACAGACGACGGTGCAGAAGGTGAGAACCTCGACATTACGCCCCACTGACAGCGCTTTGCTTTTTATACCTTCAACGGTTTCCTGCGCTTGGCCGAAATCGAATACCGGAGTAAACAGAAAGTCGGCGTTGCGCATCGCAAATGCTCGGCCCTCCTCAGAGGCCGCCGCATTGATAATTGGGACGCGCGCTTGCACCGGGTGGGGCTGGCCATAGACTCCCTTTCCCCTGAAGAATGTGCCGTCCCAGTCAAAAGCGCTGTCTTCTTTCCAGAGTCGCGTGACATAGTCGAACCACTCTTGTGCCATTGCGTATCGGTCGCTGTGGTCGCTGGGCAAATCAACGCCAAAGGCGTCATATTCCGGCTTGTTCCACCCGGCGACAACGTTCAGACCAATCCTGCCGTTGGAGAGTTGGTCCAGAGTGGCTAGTTGCTTGGCGACAACAATAGGGTGGTTGAAGGCCGTGTGAACAGTAGCGAATACCTGAATATTCTTGGAGTGGGCGGCCAGGCCCGCAGCCCAAGTCACTGTTTCCAACACGTTCCCGTGAAAGTCGGTGTCGCCGCCGTAGCCAATCCATCGGGCGATCGGCAACATAAATTCGATGCCAGCCTCATCACATTGTTTAACCAGATCGAGGTTGTTCGGCCAGTCGTTATTCCATCGCTCCTCCACCTTGGTCACGGCCATGCCGCCTGAGCAATTGGCGGAAAACGTTCCGAGCTTGAGTTTATTTTCGTTGAACATCGGTGCCGGAGTTTTGTGCATGAGCATTCCTCGTTGGCCAACGGTTGTTGGGCGACGCAGCGGTTAACATTTTAAGCTTAAAGTTTGCCGTCGGTATAGAGCGGATCGAGGATGGTGTGGCATATCATTGATCAGAGTATTGCCATAAGGTCTGGATGACGAACGTGGGGATGCAAGTCGCAAATGGTTGGGAGGAAACAATGGATTACTTTGAGGATTTTTCCGTCAACCAACGGTTTAGCTTCGGTCGTTACACCGTGACCCGGGACGAGATTGTTGATTTTGCTACTCAATATGATCCGCAGGCTTTTCACACTGAAGAGAATCATCCGCTCAGCATCCAGTTGGGCGGCATTATGGCCAGTGGCTGGCACACCACCGCGATTTTTATGCGCCTTGCCGTAGACGCGTATCTTGGGAATGCCGCAGTGCTGACGTCTCCTGGGGTCGACGAGTTACGGTGGTTGGCACCTGTGCGAGTCGGAGATGTGATTAGCGGCGAGGCAATCGTTGAGCAAGCGAGACTGTCTGCTTCAAAGCCTGATCGCGGGATACTCACCACGGGTGTTCGTCTATGGAATCAGCGGGACATCGAGGTATTGAGGATGACAACCCACGCGTTTGTGCGGGTACGTCCGCAGCGGTAGCGTCAACGAATGGCGCCGAGGCCAGCGGATCATCGGGCTGCCGTTTACTTCACTGCGGTTGCTTCGATCTCGACCAGCGCCTCGTCTTCTATCAGGGCAGAGACCTCCACGACTGACATCGCCGGAAAGTGCTTACCCATAACCTCTCGGTAAGTGCGCCCTACCGCGCCAAGGTCTGCGAGGTACTCTTGGCGATCGGTGACATACCAAGTCATGCGGGTCACGTGTTCGGGGCCTGCGCCAGCGCTTCTCAAAACGGCAACTACATTTTCAAGGGCCTGCCGAAATTGGCCAAGAAAGTCCTGATGTTCAAAAATCTCGTCTTTGTTCCAGCCAATCTGGCCCCCGCAAAAGATCATCGAACCGCCCTCAGCGATGATACCGTTGGCATAACCCTTTGGACGTTTCCAGCCTTCAGGCAGCAAGGTCTTGTGCATTCCGAATTCCCGGTTTGTAATGACGGTTAGCGCATTATATTTTATACTTAAAATATTCACCAGATGGCGAGTGCGAGAGGTGACAGCGCCGCAACTGCCGTGCAGGGAGTTTGCGGCTAGCCAACAACCAGGAGAAGACAGATGACGAATGCGGTGTTGATGGATTTGGCGGTGGGATTGGCCAGCGGTTCGGTCAAAGTGGTGGATCTGAGCGTGACCCTGTCGACGGAGACACCTATTCTGGAGTTGCCGGAAGAGTTCGGTTGGGGCAAGTCCTGGCCGTTTTCGAAGGAGGAAATTTCTCGTTACGACGATCGCGGGCCCGCGTGGTATTGGAACAATATCAAGTGTGGTGAGCACACCGGCACACATTTCGATGCGCCAGTGCATTGGGTAACAGGGCAGGATCTGCCGGATAACGCAACCGACACGCTTCCTCCGGAACGGTTTATCGGCCCCGCTGTGGTTATCGACGCTGTTGCCGAGGCAGAGAATGACCCCGATTTTTTAATGTCGCTCGATTTTTTGAAATCTTGGGAGGCGGAAAACGGAACAATTCCTGACGGCGCTTGGGTGCTATACCGCACAGATTGGTCCAAAAAAAAATCTAAAGAGGCTTACCTCAATAAAGATGATACCGGCGGCCATACACCGGGCTGGGATCCCGAAACGGTTGCGTTCTTGGCCCAAGAGCGGAACATCATTGGGGTGGGGGTCGAGACTGTAGGTACCGATGCCGGGCAGGCGGCGGGCCAGGACCCCATGTTTCCTTGCCATAACCTGATGCACGGCGCGAACAAATGTGGCCTGGCGAGCCTGCGCAACCTCGATCAGCTTCCCACAACGGGGGCTATTCTCATCGCGGCGCCACTGAAAATTGAGCAGGGATCAGGCAGTCCCTGTCGCGTGATCGCGCTGGTCCCGCAGGGCTAATGCAGGACTCATCCGTTGGCTGAACGATCCTTTGCAGAGGAAGTCAAAAAGCTCCGCGCCGGGGAGGGTGAGGTATTCAAGGGCGAGGGTATTCTCGCGATCACCAAGGCGCTCCTGCAATCGGGCGTATCGTATGTGGGTGGCTATCAGGGCTCTCCGATCTCGCACTTGATGGATGTGCTCAATGATGCCCAGGACATCCTCGGTGATTTGGGCGTTCACTTCGAAGCCAATGGCTCAGAGGCAACAGCAGCAGCGATGCTGTCTGCCTCTATTAACTATCCGCTTCGTGGCGCCGTGACCTGGAAGTCAACGGTGGGTACCAACGTGGCGTCTGACGCGTTATCAAATCTCGCATCCTCGGGCGTAACCGGCGGTGCCATGGTGATCGTGGGTGAGGATTACGGTGAGGGCTCCAGCATCATGCAAGAGCGCAGCTATGCGTTCGCCATGAAAGCGCAGATGTGGCTCTTGGACCCGCGACCCAATTTGCCCAGTATCGTCGACATGGTGGAAAAGGGCTTCGAACTCTCGGAAGCATCCAATACCCCCATCTTCTATATGATGCGCATCCGCGGTTGTCATGTCACGGGCGAATTTGTGGCGCGGGATAATGTGGCTCCGGCCTACCACAGTCAGGCTCCCGTAACCCCGAATCGAGAGCCTGAGAAAATTATTTTGCCGCCCTTTGTTTATCAGCAGGAGCGGGAAAAAATTGCTGAACGGCTCCCCGCAGCCATTCGCTTTGTTGAGGAGCATGGGCTCAATGAGTTTTTCCCCGGGCGATATGACTCGGTAGGAATCATCACTTGTGGCGGTTCGTACAACACAGTGATTCGCGCCCTGCAGCGGCAGGGACTGGCCGACGTTTACGGTGAGACCGATATCCCCATTTACTGCCTGAACGTCGCCTACCCGCTGATCCCGGGTGAGCTGGTGCAATTTTGCACGGGTAAAGAGCAGGTGCTGGTGCTGGAGGAGGGTCAGCCGGAGTACATTGAGCAAGGGATTCAGACGGTTTTGCGCCGGCAGGACGTGCAAACCCGCGTTTACGGCAAGGACATCATGCCTATGGCCGGGGAGTACACGGGCCAGGTCATGCTGGAGGGTATTACTCGGTTTATTAGCGAGGCATCGCGAGAAGATATTCCTCTGAAGCTGTCGCTGGAGGCAGTACAAGCCGCCGAGACCCCAGTGTCAGAAAAAGATATCGGACGGCTGATGGCGGAGTTGCCGCCCCGACCCGCGGGTTTGTGCACGGGGTGCCCCGAACGACCGCTGTTTTCTGCCATCAAGCAATTGCAGGAAGAGATGGGGCCTTTTCACATCTCCTCTGATATTGGCTGCCACTCTTTCGCTACCGCCGCACCCTTCAATCTGGGCAATACCATCATGGGCTACGGCCTCTCTTTGGCCAGTTCGTCGGGAATGCGCCACGCGCTGCCGCACAAGGCGATCAGTATTATGGGAGACGGTGGTTTTTGGCATAACGGCTTGACGAGTGGTGTTGCCAGCGCGGTTTTCAACAAGCACGACGGCCTGTTGATTGTCATCGACAACGGCTACTCGGCGGCGACCGGTGGGCAGGATATCCCGTCTTTGGTGGAGCCCAATCTGATCGCCACCACGCTGGATGTGAGCCAGCCAAAACGCGACAGCTGGCAGACGATCGAGGATGCCTGTGTTGGCGCCGGCGTGAAGTGGGTCCGCACGGTGAGTACCTACAATATCGCCGCCATGAAGGAGACTTTGCGCTCGGCCCTGACGACCGATGCTCCCGGACTTAAGGTGGTGGTGGCGGAGGGCGAATGCATGCTGAATCGGCAGCGTCGGGTCAAGCCGCTTATCCGGCAGGCGGTAGCGGACGGTCGGCGCGTGAAGCGCGCGCGATTTTACATCGACCCCGAGACATGTACGGGTGATCATGGCTGTATCCGCTTGTCGGGTTGTCCTTCTCTGACGATCCGGGAAAATCCCGATCCCTTGCGCTCGGATCCCGTGTCCTACGTTGACAACAGCTGTGTGGGTTGCGGCGTCTGCGGCACTAACGCGCATTCTGCGGTGCTCTGTCCCTCTTTTTCCCGCGTGGAGTTGATCGACAATCCCAGTGCGTGGGATCGACTGCTCAATACGACTCGGGTTCGGGTTCGTGAGTGGTGGCGAGTTCGTGATCGGAAGCGTATGGCGCAACGGCAGTTCTGATGTCCCGAGACGATAGGACCATTAATATGGTGATCGCCGCCCTCGGTGGGGAGGGCGGTGGGGTTCTCACCAATTGGCTTATCGCGGCTGCCGAGCGCAACGGCTGGTGGTGTCAGAGCACGTCGCTTGCAGGGGTGGCGCAGCGGACCGGCGCTACCATTTACTACCTTGAGTTTATGCCCCGACAAGACGCTATGCGTCCGCCCGTGATGTCACTGTTTCCGGCGCAGGGCGATATCGACATCGCGGTGGCCTCGGAAATTGCGGAGGCGGGAAGAATGATCAGCCGTGGTTTTATTTCACCTGATAAGAGCGTATTGATTGCGTCTGATCATCGGGTTTTTGGCATTACGGAAAAAAGTGCAGCGGGCGATGGCTCGGTCGACAGAGCGCTGATTCTCGAGATGGGTGAGCGCTATGCGAGCGCCTTTATTCATTTCGATATGTCGGAAATTGTGCAACGGCACGGCACCGTGATTTCGGCGGCGCTACTGGGTGCGATCGCCGGGAGTGGTGCACTGCCCTTCGAGCGGAACTGCTTTCGCGATCTACTTTCACAGGGCGGTGGTGCTGCAGCCAACCTCGCGGCCTTTGACGAGAGCTATGGCCGGGCCGAGTCTGGCGGCGTGGGCGAGTATGTGCCCCCTCAAGTCGCGCCTTTCACGTTGCCCGCTGCGAGCAACGCGCTTGGGGAGCGATGGTTGCCACGCATAGCGAATTTACCCGAGGCACTGCAGGAAATGGCCTACCACGGCGTCAACAGACTGATCGATTATCAGGACGAGGCGTACGCGGAAGAGTGGTTGAGCCGTGTGTCAGCTCTAATCGATCGCGATCTGGATCGAGAAAGCTACTCTCTCGCCCAAGAGGCTGGGCGACACCTGGCACTCTGGATGGCGTTTGAAGACATACCGCGCGTTGCGCAACTTAAAGTGCGCCCTGACAGAGAATCCATGATTCGATCAGAAGTCAAAGCAGCCGACGGTCAGCCCGTCGCAGTGGCTGAATTTTTTCATCCGCGGATTGAGGAGGTGGCAGCCTTGCTCCCCGTGAGTTGGGGGTCGGCGTTGCTGAAGTCACAGACTGCAAAGCGCTGGTTGAGTCGACTCCTTGGGCCTAGAACGTTGAGAACGGACCGTATCAGCATGCAAGTAGTGTTGCGCGGTTTAGCGAGTGTTCGTCGTTTTCGGCGGTCTACGTTCGGCTATGCGCATGAGCGAAAAATGATCGACCGATGGTATGACGCCGTGCTGTCTGCCGACGAACATGACATGGCTATGGTGATTGCGGCGCTCGGCGGGATGGTGAAGGGTTATGGCGAGACCCGTTATCGCACGACATCGCGGCTGATGCAGATCCTGGATTATCTTGAGCATTCATGTGGCAGCGACCCATCCACTATTGCCTCTCTTCACCTGGCGGCCATGGAGCCTGACTCAGACTTCGAGCCGGGTGAAGTGGTGCCTTCAAATCTGGAGCCTGCTTGAATCAGGCCGATCAATTTTGGCCGCGGGACATAGCGGCCGGTGTCGCGCTCAGCGTTGTACTCTCTCTGGCTGCTTATGCCATATCCTACCGATATGGCGCACCAGCCATGCTGATGGGGCTGCTGCTGGGGTTATCTTGTCACTTTCTCAGTGGGTCGGACCGTTTTACGCAGGGCTTGGTGTGGGCGTCGGGTCCTTGCCTTAGGTTTGGGGTGG
>CAXPKH010000065.1:0-7258 GCA_964217615.1 Luminiphilus sp. | reverse complement strand
GTTCACCCACGGATAGCCCGCCGATGGCGTAACCATCAAAGCCGATCTCCATCAGCGCATCGAGGGATTGCTTTCGGAGTTCAGGGTACATGCCGCCCTGAACAATGCCGAATAACGCGGCCGGGTTATCACCATGGGCCTGTTTACTGCGGGCCGCCCAACGCAAGGACAGGTGCATGGAACGCTCAGCCTCGCGCTCAGTGGCCGGGTAGGGCGTACACTCATCAAAAATCATGACAATGTCACTGCCCAAATCGCGCTGAATCTGCATCGAGGTCTCGGGGTCGAGAAACACCTTGTCGCCATTGACGGGGGATCTGAAAGCTACGCCCTCTTCAGTCACCTTGCGCAGTTCGTCGAGACTGAATACCTGAAAACCCCCTGAATCAGTGAGTATCGGACCCGACCAACCCATAAAGTCATGCAAATCGCCGTGAGCTTTGATCACCTCAGTCCCGGGACGGAGCCAGAGATGAAAGGTGTTGCCCAAAATAATCTCTGCGCCAATCTCTCGAATATCCCGAGGGAGCATACCTTTGACCGTGCCATAGGTGCCCACGGGCATAAAAGCGGGGGTTTGAATCCGCCCTCTGGGTAATTCGATCTCGCCCCGCCGCGCGAGGCCGTCGCGCTGTGACACCTTGAACTTCACGATATCGCCGTGCTTTTGGTCAAAAACATGGCGTCACCATAGCTGAAAAACCGATAACGGTTCTCGATCGCGGTGGCGTAGGCCTGGCGAATGGTCTCCACGCCGGCAAACGCAGATACCAACATCAATAAGGTGGACTCTGGCAAATGGAAGTTGGTCACCATGGCGTCTACGACATGAAAGTCACAGCCAGGGTACAAGAAGATATCGGTGTCCCCCTCAAACGGTGCCAGCGACCCCTTTGCGTTTTTGCGAGCGGCGCTCTCCAGCGACCTGACGGCGGTCGTCCCCACGGCGATGACCCTTCCGCCTCTGTCTCGGCAAGCGCGTACCGCCTCGCAACAGGTTTGACTCACCTCAACGTATTCCTTGTGCATCACATGGTCTTCAATATTGTCTGCTCGCACGGGTTGAAAAGTCCCGGCACCGACATGCAAGGTCACCTCTGTCTGTTGTATCCCGGCTGCGCGCAACGCGTCGAGCAGCGCTTGATCAAAGTGTAAGCCGGCAGTGGGCGCTGCTACGGCGCCTTCCCGCCGCGCATAGACCGTTTGATAGCGATCGCGATCCGCCGGCGTATCTTCCCTGTCGATATAGGGGGGCAGCGGCATATGACCAAAGCGTCGCATCATCTCTTTGAGAGAGCCCGACTCGGGAGAGAGCGCAAATAAAGCGCCCTCTCGACCGGTCACCCGCAGGGTCAGCTCAGAGACATCGCTCTCGGCATCCGGCGTTACCAGAAGCAATGTGCCTTCCTTGGGACTTTTACTCGCGCGGACATGAGCCAAGGCGGATCCATCTCCCAGGAGCCGCTCGAATAAGATTTCGACTTTGCCACCCGTTTGTTTTTGCGCAAAAAGGCGAGCGGGAAGCACCCGTGTGTTGTTGAAAACCAGTAAGTCCCTCGGAGACAACAGCGAGGGTAAATCTCTGAACGCGTGGTGAGCGAGCGTGTTCAGGCTCGCGTTAACCTCGAGCAGGCGAGAAGCTGAACGCTCCGCGAGCGGCTCTTGGGCAATAAGCTCCGCCGGGAGCTCGAAAGCAAAGTCAACACGTTTCATGAGCGATCGTTCTTAGCGAGACAGCAACAAGCAGAACACCAGTGCACAGGTAGCATAAAAAAGCCGGCATCGGCCGGCTTTTGCAATAACAGGGCAAGGGCCAGCGCCTACTTGTCCTCTTCTTCGCCCTCTTCATCCGCCGACGCCTCTGCGGCTTCCTTAGGCTCTGGCTCAGCTTCGGGCTCTGGTTCGGACTCGGACTCGGACTCGGACTCGGGCTCGGGCTCAGCTTCAGATTCGGGCTCAGCCTCGGCTGCCTCAGTAGGAGCCGGCTCCGCCTCGTCAGCGGCGTCTTCCTCGACCGCTTCGGCGGTGTCCTCAGCAGCGTCAGTTGCATCCTCATCAGCATCCGATGCCTCTGCAGCCTCGGGCGCTGGAACAGCAGGTATGGCCGCAGTAATCAGCTCTTCCGCCAGCAAAATGCGGACCTTTTCCTCACCATTCACTGGCTTCCCGCTGGCATCCTGAACCGCATAACGGTCGTCACCACGCACAAAGATTTTGTAATCTGAGGTTTTCTTGATGAGCTTCATCGCCATATCTTTTCTCCCTAAAGATACTCAGATTCACCGGACCGACCGGTTGGGGCTCGGCTGAATCGCGCAAGAGTATACAGCAAGCACCCTAAAAACCCAGCCTCCCATTGCCGCCCAAGCTGGAATTGGTATACTCCGCCGCCTTGCCTACTTGCCGGAGTGGTGGAATTGGTAGACACGACGGATTCAAAATCCGTTGCCCTTAAAAGCGTGCCGGTTCAAGTCCGGCCTCCGGTACCAAATTCGAACGATGTCGCGCCCAAGCTTGTCCGTCAGCAGGCTTTCCCGGTGGCGTTGCTCGCCAGCGCTTAAGCCACGATTAATTCAGTAGTGACCGCTCCATTGGAGCAAGTCACCCGTGTCGCGCTCGGCAATCGAGAGGATTTGGATCCCGTGGCGCTCTCGCAATACCGCAATGGATTCATCCAACCACTCCTCAGGAAACTGAAAAGGCCACTTTTGGCGCATGCGTCGGGTTCGCCTAAATATCCGCCACTTCAGACCCAAGCATTTCCAATAGAGCTGCGGAAATAACCGCCAACCGCGGTCAGAGACGAGGGCTTTGTACAGGGCTTTAATCTCGGGTAGCTGAGAATAACCCCGAAGGTAACGCCACCTAAATTGGCAGCCAAAAAGAAGCCAAGTGTCGAGACCCGCTTCCTGCTCTAGCGTCGTGTCTAAGCCAAATAGGGCGTGGGTGGCATCGTGTTCCAAAATCAGCCGAGAGCCCTCTCTGTCGACCATGGCTTTTCGCTCGATAGCTCGAAGATAGGATCGGTACTCCGCAATCCCCTCTCTGAGAGTGAGCTGACAATCCTGCCTTTGGAAAGACAAATTCAATGACACGGCCTGCTTTTGGATCAGATTCCATAGTAGGTGATAAAAAACAGATGATCCAACGAGTCGGCTGGCGTTAAAGGATTTTAGCTTGCCCTTTCGACAGCGCCTCTCAACCGTCAGCGAATCCACATGCGCGTCTGCACTACTCCATCCCGCAAGCAACACGGCTGTCGCTTTTGGGGCTAGCAATTTTTGTCGTAGCGACGGATCCTAAGGCCGTCATAGGGCAACGACCAAAAAGAATATGGACTCTATACTTTCTCTCCTAGATACGGTTCTCGACATCACCAATATGGTTTTCGCTATCGCCATATTGGGCGGCTTGGTGACGGTTCTAGTGCTCTACATCATTGATATCAATCAGACTACCCAAGCAATTCGAAAGAACTACCCCGTTATCGGCAGACTTCGTTATTTCTTTGAACACATGGGGGTGTTCTTCAGGCAGTACTTCTTCGCAATGGATCGAGAGGAATTGCCCTTTAATAGAGCGCAGCGATCTTGGATTGCCAAAGCCGCAAAGGAGTTGGACGGAACGCTGGCTTTTGGGTCGACTCGTCCTCTGGACAAGCCAGGCGATATTTTTTTTCTGAATGCGGGTTTTCCACCCACGGACGAAGAAATCGCTGCGCACGAGAAAACGCCCGTCGTATACGGCGAGGGCTACGCCGCGCAGCCTTACACCAGTCATTCTTTCTTCAATATTTCTGCCATGTCGTTTGGCGCTTTGTCAGAGCCCGCCATCAAGGCTCTCTCGATTGGGGCTCACAAGGCAGGCATCTGGTTGAATACGGGCGAGGGAGGCTTGGCGCCACATCACACCACGGCACCGTGCGATGTGATCTTTCAAATTGGCACGGCGAAGTATGGGGTTCGCGATGAGAACGGAAAGCTGAGCATCGATCGGCTGCAAAATCTTGGCGCAGATCCTCAGGTCAAGATGTTTGAGATCAAGCTGTCGCAGGGTGCCAAACCGGGCAAAGGCGGCATTCTTCCAGCAGAAAAGGTCACCGAAATCATCGCGACAACCCGAGGCATTCCAATGGGGCAGGATTCAATCAGCCCTAATCGACACCCTGACATTCGGTCCAGTGACGACCTTCTGGACTTCATTGCTACGGTAAGGTCGACCACTGGCAAACCCACTGGCATCAAATTTGTCCTGGGCCAGACTGATTGGCTGGACGACTTACTGTCAAAAATTCATTCGCGGGGCAACGCAAGCGCCCCGGATTTTATCACGCTAGATAGCGCCGATGGCGGCACCGGTGCGGCACCCCAGAGCCTAATGGACAATCTGGGGCTCACTGTATGGGAATCACTACCCATCGTGGATAAAAAACTCCGCGACGCCAGCCTTCGTGAGCGCATCAAGCTGATTGCCTCAGGCAAAATGGTCAATCCCTCGGGTGTGGCTGCGGCGCTATGCTTAGGCGCGGATAGCGTCAATACCGCTCGCGGTTTTATGTTTGCGCTGGGGTGTATTCAGGCGCTGCAATGCAACCAAAATACCTGTCCCACGGGCATTACCACTCACAATCCCAAGCTCCAAAAGGGGCTCGACCCCATCAGCAAAGCCGATAGAGTGGCGAGTTACGCGCGCTCCATAAAGAAAGAAGTGGAGTTAATCGCCCACAGTGCCGGAGTCATGGAGGCACATAATCTCGGTCTAGAGCACGCCTTTGTCATTGATGCGCAAGGGAGGCCAAAGTCGCTCTCCTCAGGCCAAAAATGACCCACACTAGAACAGATCACCGATTTGAAAATGCGCAAAAATCCTCTCGGTAACTCATATCGGTGATACAACTTCAACACTAACCAATGTGGGCTTTGGGTGCATTGGACCAGATCTTTCAGGCTAGCCCCGGCGACTGGCGAATCTACTATCACCGAGGCACTTTTTTCGACACGTGCGGAGAAAGATCCCACACATGGTCATCAGAAAAATCCCATTTCAGCGCCGACATAAATTCCTCAGAGCCAGAAGCTAATGTCGTGTCACTGGTATCACCCTCAGCGAACTTTTCAGGCCTCTCTGCCCACATTATGGGCATTTTTATGGACCGCGCCATTTCAAAAAAACGGTTCAAAGTTCTCTCCGGAACGGCCCGACCGACTGGGGCAAGTCGCCAAACATCATATCCTGCCGCACCTCTATCGGTCAGCAAGATGGCGCCACACTTATCTGGCCTCAGATCCTCGTCAAATAGATCAGGCTCACGTAGCCAACCGCATTTAAAAGTCCTGCAAGGGTCCTCTGGCCTATCCAGATATATTGCGCATCCACTCTCGGCTTTGTGCTTACAGGCTTTGCCCGGCCGCATATCCAGTTCATCCGCCCGCAACCAGCCCTCGCAACATGCTGTACACCCACCGCAGCGACTCATATCGGCTTTTTGTAGGATTGCACAAGAGCACCAGACGTCGGCCCCGAAACCGTCCAATTGTGGTTCACACTAAGTCTGTAGGAAACACTCTGCATACTGCTTTCGAAACATGAAGTTTGGATGTAAGCATTCATCCCTGCTCCTCCGCAGCAGAGGGATCTATGCCCGCTTGTTCCAATTTAAGCTTTTGTAGGGCGTCAACTTCAGTAGCAAATAAGTTTTTCAGTTTCTCAACACCGCTGCTCCTCAGCACGCCATCGTTGCCAGCCACAACGTAAGTAGAGTAAACAGCGCAAGCGCGCATCAATGCGGTAGATACAAACGGAATGGTGGCTCCCCCATTCTTCATTTCATTAGCCAAATCGATAAACGCCTGAATGGCATCTTGCTGAGAAGTCGGGGCCGGCATGGAAAACGTCCTAAAAGAGCAAAAGGTGACGCGCAAGTATAAATTACCGGCACCGTAGCTCAACAACCTCATATTACAAACTTATACTGCACCCTTACGCTCGCCGATAAGTCACACTTCTGAAGACACGCATCCACATCGTTACACTGGTATCGCTGCTCATTGGTTTCATTCCAATGCAGAGCGGTGCCGGGGTGGAATTTTCTCTGGATCTCGCAGCGGCCTATTCATGGGACGACAACGTAGGCCTCGATGAACTTGAGCGCGCCACCGGCGAATCTGACGAAGTCACCACCCTTGAAGTACAGGGCTCAGCGCTGGTCACCGTTTTTGATCAAACCACTCTGCGCGTGTCAGCGGGTCTGGTAGATGATTCCTACGAGAACTTTTCGCTGGTAGACCGGCGCACCGAGTCGTGGGGATTCAATCTGGAAAGCCAACTCGGCGACACCACAGTAGGCGTCAATTACTTTGATGTATCAGCAGACTTAAACAAGCAGCAGTTCTTAAAGTACCAAAGGCTGTCACCCTACCTCGCACGCTTTATCAGCAAAGAATGGTTCCTCCGCGGTGAATATGTTTATGGAGAAAAAGAAATCGAGCGACGCCCGGGTCGTCGCGCTGACAGCCACTCGATCTCACTGGACAGCTACTACTTTATCCGCGGGCTCAAGCGCTATGCCTTGTTCGGTTATACCTACCGGGTCGATGATGCCGAAGCCAATCGTTACGATTACGAATCCCACGCCATAAAGTTGAGGTATGTGCATCGCGCAACACTGGGAACCTTGCCTATAGAACTTGAACTAGAGACGAAGATAGAAGACCGCCAATACAAATCCCCCGACCCGGTGATTTCCACGGAAAGAGAGGATACCCGTATGCGGTTCTCTGGCGAGATCCGATTGTTACTCACGGATTATGCATCGATCGCGCTGCACCTCAGAAATTCGGATTATGAATCCAATGTGGAGACGGCGAGTTACAACGATTTGGGGGTGGGCACAGAGTTCCGGCTTTCGTTCTAGGCGAGCGACTCCCTAGAAGCGCAATTGACCATAGCCGTAGATTTGGTCTCTGCCCGGCGCACCAATATCCAACGCGCTGGTATATAGGCGGTCCAACATGGCAGTAGGTTCTGTGGTGGACTGCATAAGCCGCGCAACGGCAACCGTCACAAATGGTACGGCGTACGAGGTGCCGGAGGATGCAATGAATCCACCCCCAGGTCGCGCGTGCCTGATATTGACTCCCGGCGCAGCGATATCGACATATTCTCCGCGATTGGCCAGCCGAAAAGCCCTGCCTCGATTATCCGTTGCCGTTACCGCAACCACTTCTGGATAAGCCGCGGGATACATGGGTTGTGCCAT
>CAXPKH010000064.1:0-4898 GCA_964217615.1 Luminiphilus sp. | reverse complement strand
AGCGTTGTAACGTCGATAGAGCCGTACCCTAGACCGGATCAGCAGTGGCGATGCTCCGGTAAATAGTGTGGCGTCGATCGCCGCCGCACTGCTTCAGGCTAGTTTGTGGCGAGTTCGTCAATCATTGCGCGCCAAAATAGGAGCGATGTTTCGACAGAGGCGCGTGGTATCCGCTCATTGAGTCCGTGGGCAAAACTGTCTTTTGGGTTAATAAAAATACCCGATAGGCTGTAGCTCGGGATGCCAGCGGCCCGGAAGTAAGCGCCATCGGTTGTGCCTGAACCCATCTTTGGCACGATGGGAAGCCCCGGGTGGAGTGGCTCCAGTGCGCTCGCGATTGCCGCCATAATTTCGTTATTGAAGTCGGAGGCTGGGCTCGAGACGGGTACCCCCACGACATCCCACTCAAGGTCTGAGTTATCCGCAACACGCTGCAGTTCCCGCATGATCTCGTTGGGCGAATGGCCCGGGAAAATCCGGCAGTTCACGGTGGCCGTTACTGCGCGGGGCAGGGCATTTTCGGCATGGCCCCCCGACAGCATGGTCGGGATACAGGTAGTGCCCAGCGTGCCGACATACTGAGGTTGTGCCCTGAGCGTGGCGATTGCAGTTTCGTCGCTGGGATCGTTGACCAGTCTGGCCATCGCGTCACCCACCTCGTTATTCAAAAGGGGTGCTGTGCGCGCAAAATAGGTAAGGGTGATTTCATTAGTTTCGACCGGGAACTGATAGGCCTCAAGACGCTGAATCGCGTTCGCCAAATCATAGATGGCGTTGTCCGCCCTGGGCATGGAGCTGTGCCCGCCTGGATTCTTAGCGGTCATGGCAAAGGTGGCATAGGTTTTTTCGGCAAATCCCACCTGAAATTGAACCGCCTCTCCCGCGTCATTGAGCACACCGCCTCCGCCATCCACCACCAGCGCATACTCGGCATCGATCAGGTCGCGATAGTCTCGTGTCAGCTGCTGTACCGTCTCCTGTAAAGACTCCTCGTCTCCTGTAAAGGCAATAACGAGATCGCGGTTGGGAACGAATCCGGATTCCTTAAGCCAGACAAACAGCGTAGTCAGGATCGACACATCGAACTTGTTGTCGAGCACGCCCCGGCCATAAAAGAAGGTGTCGTCCTCTTGTAATTCGAAGGGATGCCGCAACCAATCATTGGCATCAGCCGGTACCACATCCATGTGAGATGAGAACAAAATGGGCTTGCGTCCACTGCTGCCATCTCCCTCGTAGCGCACGATCAATGAGGCGGTCTCGCTGTAATGCACCAACGTGAGTGCTTCAGCCTCGAACCCGGCCTCCAGAAATACCTGCCGTAACGATTCCGCATAGGCGGGTACCTGCCCTTGCCCGCGGGCAGTCTCGCGACTGATTGCGTCTCGCAGTAGCTCAACGGTGCGGTCGCTATAGTGCGGCAGCGCATCGTCATTGGCTGTGGTTGAGACTGCCGAAAGGACGCTGATCATTCCGATTAAGAGGGTTCGGCACAGTGGGCTCATGGATCGCTCCTCCAGGTCACCTCGGTGATGAGCGTCGAAGGTTCAGCGCTCGGACGGTTTTCTGATGTCCTGAAAACCGGGCGAAATATAGCACCGTTCCCTCTCGTTACGGGGGTTTTAAACAAAGTCGTGCTGTTGATCACCCCGGCAGCATCGCGTGTCCCCCACGCACACGATTTTTCTTCCTAGACTCGACGGCTTCAGTTACATTTTCGCCGGATGAGGCGAGCCCCGGAGACAATATCCGGTCAACCTCAATGTTCTCAAGTCTCTATGCCGGGCTCTCGGCAGAAGACTGGCGCTGGCACGACCAGGCGAAAGGAGAGTGCATCGCGATGACGCAGCACAGCGTTTCCCCAGAGCTTCTGGCCCCTGACTTTTATCATTATGCGCCGGCCCCTATCGCCGCGGTTCAGGCGGGCAACGATACTTTATTGCTGAGCTGGCCAGATGGCCGCCAGCTGAGCTGCCATCGGTTTTGGCTTCGCGAAAATACGATAGGCCACGGTGGTATTGATCCGGCGACCCGCGAAGGCCTGATGGATCCCGCCGAGCTATCTGATGCAATGCAAATCGCAGCGTTTGAGCTCACCGGTTCGGGTGATCTGCGCGTGACATGGGCGCCCGAGGAGGCGGATGAGAGTACGGTCAGTACCTACCACTCGGGGTGGCTCAGGCATATCGCGGAGGGCCAGCATCTCCCTGAGAGCTGGGTGCCGGCACCGGAGCCCTGGACCGCCAGTACGCTACCTGTTCCTCCGCGCCGCAACGCTGACGCCATACTCACAGACGACGACACACTCTGTGACATGCTTAACGACCTGTTGCGCTTGGGCGTGTGCGTGGTAGAGCAGGCACCCACTGAACCCGGATTCCTCAATGAATTCGCCGCGCGCATTGGACCCGTGCGCGACAGTAATTTTGGCTTGTTATGGGATGTAAAGGCCGACGTAAATCTGGCGGGAGACGCCAAAACGAATACCACCGCTAATACGGGCTTCCGGTTGGGTCCTCATACCGATCTCCCCACCCGGGAAATCCCGCCAGGCTTCCAGTTCCTGCATTGCCTGATTAACGAGGCCGATGGCGGGGAGTCGACGCTGACCGATGGGGCTGCGCTGATAGACGAGCTCAAAACTCAGCGACCTGACGACTACGAAATCCTGAGTACTCGGCGTTGGGTGTTTTTTAACCGAGGACCGGGAATCGATCACCGTTTCTCGGCACCGATTATCGACCCGCTGGGTGGTGAGGGCGTGCCCACCATTCGCGCGTTTTATCCTGTGCGCGCTTTTCCCGACATGCCCGATGCAGATGTGGGCGAGGCCTATGCCGCGCTGCGGCGCTTTCATGCCTTGGCCGATGACCCTCGTTTTGAACTGACTTTTCGACTCGGCCCCGGCGACATCATGTGTTTTGATAACCGGCGGGTGATGCACGGTCGCAAAGCGTTTTCAGGCTCGGGTCAACGTCACTTGCAGGGCGTGTATATTGACCGCGACGAGATTCTGTCGACCGCGCGTGCGGTTAATCGGGCCCGGGCTGCGCGCCACGCGTCATAAAACACCGTCACTGAGCGATACCTACACCAAAGACGAACAATCAGGGGAGACACCATGCCATTGGCCATGCGAGACAAAGTTTTTATCACCGCGGCCCTGACCGGCTCGGGTAGTACGCAGGATCGCAGCGATAAAGTGCCCCGCAGCCCCGCGCAAATCGCGGCGGCAGCGATCGATGCCGCCAAAGCCGGCGCGGCGGTGGTGCACTGTCACGTGCGTGACCCCGAGACCGGCGCGCCTGATCGCGCGGTGCACCTGTATCGCGAGGTGGTGGAGCGCATTCGCGACGCGGAGACCGATGTGGTGATCAACCTGACGGCAGGGATGGGGGGCGATATTGTTTTTGGCCCCACCGATGCGCCACTGCCCCTCAGCGAGCAGGGTACTGACATGGTCTCGGCCGCCGAGCGTGTGGCGCATCTCGAAGCGTGCTTGCCCGAGATCACCACTCTAGATTGCGGCACCATGAATTTCGCCGAAGCAGATTACGTGATGACCAACACCCCCGGCATGCTGCGGGACATGGCGAGCCGAATGGCCGATCTCGGTATTCGTATCGAGATCGAAGCCTTCGATACTGGCCATCTCTGGCTGGCCAAACAGTTGGTGAGCGAGGGACTCATTCCCGCGCCAGTGATGGTGCAGCTCTGCATGGGGGTGCCCTGGGGCGCGCCCGATGACCTCAACACCTTTATGGCCATGGTCAATAATGTGCCCGACGACTGGGTCTACTCAGCGTTTTCTATTGGCAGGCATCAGATGCCTTATGTGGCTGCAGCGGTGCTCTCCGGCGCCAACGTGCGGGTCGGGCTTGAGGACAATCTTTGGCTTGAAAAAGGCCATCTCGCCACCAACGCAGAATTGGTCGAACGCGCCGTTACGATCATTGAGGCCATGGGCGTGCAGGTGATGACGCCGGACGAAGTACGCACCGAACTTCAACTCACGAAGCGAGCGCTGCCTTAATGCCTAGGGCAGCGATTATTGGCGGCGGGGTGATTGGTTCGGCCTGGGCGTCGCGATTTTTACTGCATGGCTGGGATGTACGCTTTCACGACCCGGCCCCCAATTCCGAAGCCGTGCTCAACAAAGTCTTGGATAAAGCCCGCCGATGGGTCCCGGAAGTCTACGATCACCTCCCGGCCGAGGGTGCGCTGACAGTCTGCGACAGCATTGCCGATGCCGTGACTGGTGCAGAGTGGATACAGGAATCCACGCCGGAACGGCTTGAGATCAAGCAGTCGGTGTTGGACGAGATTCAGGCCAGCTGTGCAGTGGAGGCGATTGTCGGGTCCTCCACGTCGGGCTTTATGCCCTCGGAATTACAAGCCGGCAGCCCCCGACCCGAGCAAATTCTCGTCGCCCATCCTTATAACCCGGTTTACCTATTACCCATTGTCGAGTGCGTGCCATCTGCAATGGTGCCCGAGGAGACGGTGCAGCGTGCCGAAGCGATACTGCGCGATATCGGCATGAAGCCGATTACGCTTCGCGCCGAAATCCCGGCCCATGTGGGGGATCGCCTGCTCGAAGCGGTGTGGCGCGAGGCGCTGTGGCTCATTAAAGATGGCGTGGCGACGACGGAGCAGATCGACGACATCATGACCCATGGGTTTGGTCTGCGCTGGGCGCAAAAGGGTCTTTTTGAGACTTATCGAACTGCCGGCGGAGAAGCCGGCATGAAGCATTTCCTCGAGCAGTTCGGTCCTTGCCTGCAGTGGCCATGGACAAAACTCACCGACGTGCCGGACCTCGATGATGCGCTGATTGATCGCATCGTTGAGCAATCCGATGCGCAAGCAGCTGGGCGCTCGGTCAGCGAGCTTGAGGA
>CAXPKH010000063.1:0-6662 GCA_964217615.1 Luminiphilus sp. | reverse complement strand
CCCTTTCCGCTGGTGATCAAACGCCCGGAAGGCTGTTTTTCGACGGGTGTTTTCAGAGTCGAGAACGGGGAAGAACTCGACACCATGCTGGCGCCGCTGTTTGAAGAAATGGATGTGGTCATCGGTCAGGAGTTTCTGCCTTCCCAATTTGATTGGCGGATCGGCATTCTTAATCACCAACCCATTTTTGCCTGCAAATACTACATGGCGACCGGCCACTGGCAGGTTTACAACTGGTCCAGTGAGACGGAAGGAGACGATGGCTTTCACCAGGTGGGCGATTCCGACTGTATCCCGATTGACGAGGTGCCTACCGCAGTCCTCCAAACCGCCAAGCGCGCTGCGGCTTGTATTGGCAACGGGCTGTACGGGGTCGACCTTAAAGAGAGCGGTGGTAAGGTTTATGTCATCGAGGTCAATGACAATCCCAATATCGATGCCGATGTGGAGGATATTGTCGAGGGGGAGCGACTGTATAACCGGATTGCCGAAGATTTTGCGCGTCGCATCGAGCAGGAGCGTATTCACGTCGCCGCGGCAACCGCTTAGTGATACCGGCCGATACCACCCTATCCAATCAACCGGGTTGCAACAGACGGTCAGCTAGTCCTTTTATAAAAACTGGCAGTGCGCGCTGTGCGATCTTCTTCCTAGCCTCGAAACTATCAGACACTGTGTGCAGACAATAAAAAAGGCCACGTGAGGTGGCCTTTGATAAACCGCTAGAGCGGAGTCAGAAAATCAGAACTCCTGAGACCAGCGAATGCCGATGGTTCTTGGACGCGCTCGTACACCGTAGTTCTGTGAACCACAGGTCCCGGTAGCACACTGGGAGGTGTAGTACAAAGCCGCGTCCTCATCGGTCAGGTTGCTGACATACAACTCAACCGCATACTGATCGTTGCGGATACCCGCTGACAGATCCATGAAAGTATTGGACGGGATCTCTCCCTTGACCTGATTGTCTCTCACGCGAAGGTCTGAGTTGCGAGAGCCCTCGTGGGAAACCGCTCCCTGCACATGGGCGTCAAATCCACCCAGCGCGAAGCTGTACCGCGCAACCAGATTCCCCTTGAAGTCAGCGGCGATCGGTAATTTCGTACCGGCCGGCGCCCATGCTGACCCATCTCCTTCGCAACCTGCGCAGTAATCCGACTGCAGTTCACTGTCGAGGAACATAAAGGAGGCAGAGATATTGAGTGCATCCACCGGCAACCATTGTATCTGGCCCTCAATACCGTTGACATCTGCCGTTGGCCCATTGTCCACCTGAGTGATCGCATTGGCGCCCACGAAGGAAACCTGAAAATCCTCCCACTCCTGCATAAAGGCGGCGCCGTTAAACTGGAAACGACCATCCGCCCAAGTGGTTTTCCAACCGATCTCGTAATTGGTCAGGAAGTCGGAGATATATTCACCCGCACTGGGCTTACGGTTAATGCCTCCGGGGCGATAACCCTCTGACCAGGTACCGTAAACCATATGGTCATCGGTAATCTTCCAAGTCAGATTAGCCCGGTAAACCGAGTCACTCTCGCTGATACCCTTCTTCACGTTTCTACAGGGCTTGCCGTTCCAATCATCCTGGGTGGCGCATTGCGCCTCTCCAGTACCCGACCAGACGCCATTGAAGCCCAGCCCAAAGCCATAGAAGCCCTCCACGGTCACTTCAGGCTTGAAGTAGCGCGCTCCGAAGGTCGCCTCAAGATTATCGGTCACATCAAAGCTCAAGCTACCGAAGAAGGCCTGATCCTCATCCTCACGGAACAGGCTATTGAGATAAACGATATCTTTAAATCGCTGATCTGTGCCTTGATTGGGCCACATAGAGGGCGCCAAGCCTTCCACCACCCAGCGCTGTTGAAAGTCGTGCTCCTGCTTCTGATAGAAAGCACCCAATTGGAAACGAAACCGCGCATCCTGAGGCGAGCTAATGCGAATTTCATGACTGGTTTTTTCATATCCGTCGTCGTTGATAAAACGCGCCCCGGGCATGATTCTCGTACCGGCATCAGCGAAGAACTGATTAGGCACAGTGCGGTCGCCGCTGCTTAAGAAGTGCAAGTCAGCGTAATAACCGGTGGTATAGATCGTGTCGTACCAATACGAGTAGTCGGAGTAATCAAATGAACCGTCTACCTCGCGATCGAGATAGGCGCCGGCATAAACCACGTCGAAGTTGCTGATCTTACCCTCGATGGTCATCGCCACTTGGTACCACTCGTCGTCGGTATACTCCTCCTTGAAGTGTGTTACGGCGTCGTCATCGCTGACGAAATCACTCATGTCCGCGCCCCAGGAACCTTTACCCTCTTGTTTCTGGTATTGCGCTTGAGGCGTGATGGTCCAGTTATCGTTGAGATTAATCAGCATCGATAAGCGGGCACCCGTTGTATCAACCGTGTTGTAGTCGTCTTTGGCAACTGCGGCGTTATCCAAAGTAATGTCGTCAGCGGTTGTACTGGCAACACCCGGGAAGGTTCGTGTGCCCCGCTTATTGTCGATCCAGCCCGCGTCCTCGCGCGTCCAGCCGACCAAACGAATAGCCGCGTTGTCTCCGATTGGGACGTTGATGTAACCCTCAGCGGTGTAACCCGAATCTTCGCCGTCGACGACGTTACCCTCAAGGCCATACGCTGCAGAAAAACCAGTCGGGTCGGGTTTGTTGGTGATGATACGGATCGTGCCCGCCTGAGAGCTGGCGCCGTAGAGCGTACCCTGCGGACCAGACAGCGCCTCAATACGGGCGATGTCGTACATATGAATATCCAGATTGCCCTGAATCGTGGTAATCGGCTGTTCATCCAAGTACATACCGACACTGGGCTGTGAGGTCGTCGCCTGGCCATCGCGGCCCGTTGTGATACCTCTCATATAGACCGGGAAAAATCCCACGCCGCCAGCCGCAGGGGGCTGAATTGAAATGCTGGGTAACATTCTGGCGTAATCATTAAAGTCCTGGATACCCAGTTCGGCAATCTTCTGGGTGCTCAGGGTCTCGATACTAATGGGGACGTCCTGAAGGTTCTGTGCCCGTTTTTGGGCCGTTACTACAACTTCCTCCAGACCGCCCTGCTGCGCATATAGCGCGGGGCTGGCCGCAATTAATGCTGCGACCAAGGGGGCTTTCACGAAACGATCTCTGCCGCTCCGAGAATTAAGCGTTGGTTTAGACATAGTGGCTCGACTCCAGATAATAAGGTTCTGATGGTGCGGGAAATCCCAAGGTGTTATACGACGATATATATCGTGTGTAAACGCAAAATTACCGTAGAAACATAGCCCCTTGCCTGACGCCAGCGGATTGGGCCCGTTATGCGCGCTCAGGAGGGGCCGGATAAGCCGTTAACACATCGCCAAGAGCCCTTTTCAATGGCGCCAAATGCGCTTCATAAGCCCGCCATTGCTCGACACCATCCTGATAAATCGGCTGCCTGACTTGCTCAGAACTCGCCGTTCGGACGGGCCTTGTGTTCTCGAAAAATCGCAGACAACCCGCCTCAAATGGCAGCCCACAGTAATTCAGCACCGAACGGACTTCTGACTCGATGTCGCCCACCAGAGACTCGTAGATGACACGATGGATGCGGCCCGGCAGCACTTTGTCGTAGTGCGTCATCAGCTCGACGTAATCGCGGTAAAAATGGCCGACATCTTCTAGGGAATAACTGAAGTTTTGCCCTCTCGCAAAATACTGTTTGAAATTGGAAAAACAGCAGGCCAAGGGATGTCGTCTTGCGTCGATGATTTTGGCGTTCGGCAGGCACACTTGTATCAGACCGATGTGCAGGAAGTTATTGGGCATCTTATCGATGAAAAAAGGGCTATCAGTTTTGCGATGAATCAGTGTGCGTTCCAGATACTGATGACCAAGCGCTTCCAGCTCCCCCGGAGTCATCTTGGCCAGCACACCATCATAGGCACCGATCTCATCCTCGTCCGCTCGGGCCCGTAACTCCTTCGCCAAAGTGATGATATCGGGCAGTTCTGTCGTGCCTTCTACCTGGGAATGACTGGCAAGAATCTGTTCGAGGAGCGTTGAACCTGCGCGTGGCATGCCCACAATGAAGATGGGACTTGCGTCACTGCAACCCGACCCTTTGCGCTCCTCGAAAAAGCTTTGAGTAAAACGCGATTTCATCCTGTCAACGCGAGCTGCGTTCTGGGAGCGTTGGTAATTGATCGTAGACTTGTGAAGGGAATTTCCCTTTTCATAATGATGAAAAGAGAGGTCGTGTTCACGGTTATCTTCCGCGGCCTTTCCCAACGCGAAATGAAACTGCACCTGACTGCTGAGATCGATATCCGATCGCTGTATCTGCAGGTTCATTTGCTCGATGTCTTCCGCAGAGAAACGGAAGGTCTTGAGGTTAGCCAAACTCCAGTAGGCTTCACCAAAACTGCCATCCCGCTCGATAGCACGCCGATAGGCGCCCTCACACTGCTCCCTTTTCCCCTCAGTCTTTAGAACATGGGCAAAACTCAGCCAGACCTTGGCATTCTCCGGGTACTCGTCCAGCAAGGCTTGATAAAGTTGGCTGGATCGCTCGTATTCGCCAATCCGGCTACAGATCACGGCCGCCAGGTTCCGGTATCCAGGTCGTCTCGGATCCTCTTCCAGCAGCTTCTCTACTTCAACCAGCGCCTCATTGGACTTGTTGGTGCGATGAAGCAGCACAGCGAGGTTATACCGCGCACCTGAAAACCCCGGAGCCAGTTCCAAACAATACTCCAGCAGCGATTGCGCCTCTTCGTTGCGGCCTACCCGCACCGCAACTTCTGCCAGCATGCGAACGGCGGTCACATCGGTGGGCGTTCGCTGCAAATGCGATTTCAGGACCCGTTCAGCAACTGACAAGTTATTGTCAATCATCGCTTTGGCTGCTTGCTGCAGCTCAGGGTTTTGCGTGGAGCATCGCAGATGCTTCAAATAAGCAGACTCGCTCCGCTCCTGCTCGCCGGTGGCAGCGAGATGGTCCGCGAGCATGCGCCAGGCCTCCGGATGCTCCGGCTCCAACGCAATCACAGTTTCCAGCGCCCGAATCGCAGCTTCTCCGTGCTTCAGCACGCTAAGGGTTTTGGCATATTCAAAGTGCACCGCCGGCCATTGCCCGTGCTTTTCGGCCAACGGCGCCAATAATTCGAGCGCCGCCTCGGGCCCGTCGATACGATTGATCGCAGTCGCCTTAAGCAACAAGGCGGGGGGATAGTCAGGCACTACCACGAGCACTTCATCTAACTGAATGATGGCCCGACGCGGATCTTCAGCGAGCATGTGTCGCGCGTGGCCCATGGCCTCTTCCAGGTTTCCCGTATTTTCGCTTGCTTCAGTCAACCTAAAAGGCCCTTGGTGAACTTGATGATGCGCGATACACCACCGCAACCCGCAAGTTTTGGCAGCCATCGCTGCGGCGAATTGTGTCACAAACACAGATGATTGATGATACTGGGATATCTAAGGCAGAAGTATTCATCAACCCTGGCGGGCATCAGGCAATATTCCGGCTTGTCCTTCCAGTCTCAGCCAGGCACTCGGCATTGCCCAGCCAAGCGATGGAGCGCGCATTTATGATAATCACTGAACCCGAGAGAGTGACTCCTGTCATTCATGAAACCGAGGTCCTGGTCGTGGGATCCGGCCCGGGGGGCTTAGCCGCCGCGCTCGGCGCTGCCCGAGCCGGGAGTCAGGTCACCTTACTAGAACGCTTTGGTTGCTTCGGGGGCAATATCACAGCGGTCGGTGTCGAGGGGTTTGCGTGGTATCGACACGAAAGGACTGTAGACACCGAGGGCGTTGGTATCGAATTCGAGCAGCGCGCCCGCGCCATGGGCGCTGCGGTTAAAGAACCGCAGTCGGACAGCCATGCGATCGATGGCGAAGCTTTCAAATGGGTGGCTGACACTTTGGTAGAAGAAGCGGGCATCACACCCATGCTGCATCGTCTGTTTGTCGCTCCCATCATGGAGGGCGACACTATCAAAGGTGTAATTGTTGAGAGCAAGGCCGGTCGCGAAGCCATCCTCGCAAAGCGAATCATTGACGCCACGGGCGATGCCGACGTAGCCCACCGCGCCGGCGCGATCACCCGCAAACAAGCTAAAGAGGACATGATCGGCGCCTCGGTCATGTTCTCAATGTCCGGCGTTAACAAAACGCGCTTTATCGAGCACGTAAAGGCTGATCCGCAAACCTATCGCGATTGGGCTTATGGCCAGTGGACGGTGGAAACCACAGGCAAAGAGGACGAGATGTTTTCGCCCTTTTTGCGCAAACCCTTCGAGAAAGCGCGCGAGGCCGGGCTGATTCCTGAGCACCTCGATACTATCGCCGGCACCTGGGGCGCGTTATATGACACCGGAGATCTCACCTATCTGAATCTGGTTCACCTGCTCGGTTATGACGGCACTGATCCCGAAGATCTTACCCGCGGTGAGATGGAGGGACGCAAGCAGGCCATGCTGGCGATCGAGGCGCTCAAGCGATACACCCCCGGTTGTGAGAACGCCAAGTTGCGAAACTTCGGGATGACGCTGGGTATCCGCGATACCCGCAAGATCGACGCCGCCTACAACATGACCGAGGCTGATGTGCGTGATCAGGGTCGGTTCGAGGACAGCATCGGTATATTCCCTGAATTCATCGACGGGTACGGGATTCTGAT
>CAXPKH010000062.1:0-21445 GCA_964217615.1 Luminiphilus sp. | reverse complement strand
GCCGAGCGCGAAGCGCGAACTCGGAACGCTTCGTACATGAGGTACCTGCTCGACGACCTCGACGTAGACAGCAAAGCGCTCGCTGAGATCGCCTCCGCCGAATACGGTATTCCAGTCTTTGATGTCTCCGCCATGAACCGCGATCTGCTGCCCGATCATCAGATCGACAGCGATATGATGATGAAACACCACGCGGTGCCATTATTTCAACGGGGGAATCGGCTGTTCGTGGCGGTCTCGGACCCCATGAATCTGACGGCCCTCAACGAATTTAAATTTGCCGCCGGTATGCATACCGACGCGGTACTGGCTGACGACACCGCACTCAATCAACTCATTCACGAGATCGCCGAGGGCTCTAGCGGGCTCGACCAGGACATGGCCTCGTTGGGTGCAGATAGCGAGTACGATCTGGAGCTGGGCATTGGCCCGGCAGAGGAAGAAGAGGATTCCCGGGACGCTGCCGACGACACGCCAATCGTGCGATTCGTTAATAAGATTCTGCTGGATGCCATCAAGCAGGGGGCATCCGATATTCACTTTGAGCCCTACGAGAAAGACTATCGCGTCCGCTTTCGGACCGATGGCATCCTGCGGGAGGTGGTCAATCCACCACGGAACCTGGCACCCCGTCTCACGGCGCGCCTGAAGGTGATGTCGCGGATGGATATTTCGGAGCGCCGCGTGCCGCAGGACGGGCGGATTCAGATGAAGCTCTCCAAAAAACGGGCGATTGACTTCCGGGTGAATACGCTACCGACATTGTATGGAGAAAAAATCGTACTGCGAATTCTCGACCCCAGTTCCGCGCGCATGGGCATCGACGCACTGGGCTACGAGCCTGAGCAAAAAGCGCTTTACCTCGAAGCGCTGCAGAAGCCGCAGGGCATGATTCTGGTGACGGGCCCAACCGGCTCGGGCAAAACGGTCTCCCTGTACACCGGGCTCGGCATACTCAATGAACCCGAACGCAATATTTCTACCGCCGAAGATCCTGTAGAAATCAATATGGCGGGTATCAATCAGGTCTTGGTGAATCCCAAGGTTGGCCTCAACTTTGCAGAAGCGCTGAGATCATTTCTGCGCCAAGACCCCGATGTCATTATGGTGGGAGAGATTCGTGATCTGGAAACAGCGGAAATCGCCATTAAGGCTGCGCAAACGGGTCATCTGGTGCTCTCAACAGTACACACTAACAGCGCCGCCGAAACTGTCACGCGACTCCTCAATATGGGCGTACCGGCTTTCAACATTGCCGCCTCAGTCACCCTGATCATTGCGCAACGATTGGCAAGGCGGCTTTGTAGCCATTGCGCCGAGCCGGAGACCAGCGTACCCCAAGACGCGCTGCTGGAATTAGGCTTCACCGCCGAACAGTTAGACCACGCCCAAATCAAAAAACCCGTTGGCTGTAAACATTGCAAAGGGGGCTACAAGGGCCGCGTAGGCATTTATGAGGTGGTCAAAATCACCAAGGCGATTGCGTCAGCCATCATGGACGGCACCAACTCGTTGGAGCTTGATCGGACGGCGCGGGAGACTGGCTTTAATGACCTCAGACAGTCAGCGCTGAAAAAATGTGCGGAGGGCTTGATCAGTCTCGAAGAAGTCAGCCGCGTGACCACGGATTAATGTGCGCGGCCCGGCGTTTAGGACTCGGGCGTCTCACACCAACAATTGAGTAGAAGCATAATGGCCGTAGAGAACACCATTTTTGTCTGGAGCGGCATTGACCGCAACGGGCGCAAATCAACTGGGGAATTGCTCGCCTCGTCGGCGGCGATTGCCCGCGTTCAACTGCGCAAACAGGGTGTGGCGGCCAAAACCGTCAAAAAGAAACCCAAAGCCCTATTCTCGCTCGGTGCCAAACCGATCAAAGCGGCCGACATCGCCATCTTTACACGCCAATTAGCCACCATGATGAAAGCAGGCGTGCCTCTGGTTCAGGCCTTTGACATTGTGGCCGAAGGTACCGACCACGAAAAAATGCGCGAACTGATTATGAGCATTCGCACCGACGTTGCATCGGGCACGGGACTCGCGAGTTCACTGGCAAAACATCCCGCGCACTTTGATGACCTCTTTTGCTCTCTGGTCGGGTCGGGGGAAGACTCGGGTACGCTGGAAGTTATGCTCGATCGCGTTGCCACCTACAAGGAGAAAACTGAGGCGCTCAAGGCAAAAATCAAAAAAGCACTGACCTACCCAACCGCTGTGATCGTCGTGGCAATTGTGGTCACCGGTATTTTGTTGGTGAAGGTCGTGCCGCAATTTGCCGAGACTTTTCGGGGTTTTGGTGCTGATTTGCCGGGCTTCACACTGTTTGTGCTTGCGATCTCCGAATGGGTTCAGAGCTGGTGGTTCATGATATTGGTGGGTTTATTTGCCGCCGGCTATGCATTTGTTCAAGCCAAGCGGCGCTATAAGCGATTTGCCGACTGGATCGACAGCGTCTCGCTAAAGGTACCCATTATTGGCAGCGTCGTTCACGATGCCGTTATTGCTCGTTTCTCGCGCACACTGTCGACCACTTTTGCGGCCGGCGTCCCGCTGGTAGAAGCGCTGGACTCTACCGCCGGCGCTGCGGGCAACGCGGTCTACAGCCGCGCAATCAAGCGTATTCGCGAGGATGTCACCGCAGGAACCGCACTGGCGATGGCAGTGCGCAGTACCGGATTATTCCCCACCATGCTGCTACAAATGGCGGCTATTGGCGAAGAGTCTGGCTCTCTGGATGATATGCTGGGTAAAGTGGCAGACCATTATGAGGCCGCCGTTGACAATGCCGTTGATAGCCTGAGCTCGCTGATGGAACCAATGATTATGTCGATTTTGGGTGTTCTGGTGGGTGGCTTGTTGATCGCAATGTACATGCCCATATTTATGCTCGGCTCTGTCATGTAAACAGATAGAATCATCGTACCGACCGAATCGAGGTAACACCCGCTGGCTATCCCGCCCTTCTTTGCTGACCCCGTCGTATTTACCGTCTATTGCGGCGCCCTCGGACTCATCGTCGGGAGCTTCCTCAATGTCGTCATTTTGCGACTCCCCAAGATCATGGAGCAATCCTGGCGCCAGGAATGCTGTGATCTCATGGATCAACCCACACCGAGTGAGCCGAAAATCAGCCTTTCATCGCCGGGCTCGCAGTGCCCGAATTGCGCATCACCCATAAGACCCTGGCACAACATTCCTGTGCTGAGCTGGCTATGGCTCCGCGGGCGCTGCAGACACTGCAAGACTGCGATCTCCATCAGATACCCGCTGGTAGAACTCACAACCGGGCTCCTCTCGGCCGTAGCCGCCTGGCACTTTGGCTTCGGCGCGCAAGCGGCGAGTGCACTGGTCATGATCTGGATGCTGGTGGCGCTGACCGGCATTGATATCGATACCCAACTCCTGCCCGATACCCTGACGCTACCGCTTCTTTGGATCGGACTGGGAGTCAATCTTTTCGCGGTCTGGACCCCGCTGCCTGCCGCGGTGATTGGCGCCATGCTGGGTTATGGGTCACTCTGGAGTGTCTACTGGCTATTCAAACTCGTCACCGGCAAAGAGGGCATGGGTTACGGCGATTTCAAGTTACTCGCCGCATTGGGCGCCTGGTTCGGCTGGCAAGCCGTCCCGCTGATGATCCTGCTCTCTTCTTTCGTCGGTGCAGCATTGGGGATCGCCATTCTCGTCGCAAAGCAACAGGGCAGAGACACGCCCATGCCTTTTGGTCCCTATCTCGCCGGCGCAGGCCTGATAACACTCTTCTTGGGTGATTACCTGCTCTCCCGGTACTTGTCGATGGTGACGCTCTAACATGCTGCGAGTGGGAGTCACTGGCGGCATCGGCAGCGGTAAAACTGCACTGACCGACTGGCTGGGTCGACAAGGTGTGACCGTGGTCGATGCGGATCTCGCCGCCAGGGTTATCGTCACACCCGGTCAGCCGGCACTGGCAGAGATTGTCGCGGCATTTGGCGAGGGTTATCTGCAGCCCGATGGCCAGCTCAACCGCGGCGCCCTGCGCAAACTGGTGTTCGAAGACCCCGACAAGCGTAAAAAGCTGGAGACGATCACCCACCCGCGCATCCGAGCGGAACTGCTGCGTCAACTTGAGGCGGCCGAATCTGCCTATGTGATCCTCAGTTCTCCACTTTTACTGGAGAGCGGGCAATCCGAGTTGGTTGATGTGAGCGTTGTTGTTGATGTCCCCGAAACCACCCAAATCGCGCGCACTATGGAGCGGGATGGCAACGATCAAGCTCTGGTGGAGGGCATCATGGCGGCGCAACTGGACCGAGAAACCCGAAAAAACCGTGCCGACATCGTTATTGACAACAGCGGCTCACTGGCAGACCTCCATGAAAAGGCAGAGATACTGCACCACACCTTAATGGCGCGAGCACGCGACGCTTAGGCTTGGGCGAGTCGCCTGAGAATCGGGGTGTTAGCGGCGGGAAATGCCCAATCGAGCAGCGCCTTAGGTGTTTGCCAAGCGAGGGGCTGACCCTCTAGCCCTCTGGCCTCGCCGCGCCATCGCGTCACGCGACGCACATCGAGGCAAACCTGCTTGTCGCCGTAATCGTGCTCGATCACCATCAAAGGCTCGGTGGCCTGCACTTCAACGCCAAGCTCTTCCATCAACTCGCGCGCCAATGCGGCGTCGATGCTCTCCTCGGGCTCCACCTTCCCGCCGGGGAACTCCCACAACCCGCCCTGGTGCGCATCGGTCGCTCGACGGCTCACCAGCACCCGGCCTTGTGAATCCTGGATAATGCCCACCGCCACGGTGACTGCCGCGGGCATCAGGTTCGGTACTCGGCATTGATCTTGACGTAGTCATAAGACAGATCCGTCGTCCATAACACGGTCTCTGCAGCGCCCCGCTGCAGCGTCACACGCACCCGGAGGTCGTCCGCGGCCATGGCTTCCTGACCTTGCGCTTCGGTGTAGCTGGCGGCGCGCGCTCCGCGCTCGGCGATCAATACGTCGTTGATCTCAATCGAGACCGCCTCGGTATCCAAGCCCTCGAGGCCGGCGCGTCCAATCGCCGCCAAAATACGGCCCCAATTGGGGTCTGCGGCAAACAGCGCCGTTTTGACGAGAGGCGAGTGAGCAATCGTTCGCGCCACTTGATCACAAGCGGCTTCCGACTCTCCCCCGACCACCCGAATTTCCACGAACTTGGTCGCTCCCTCTCCATCGCGAACAATGTCCTGAGCCAGCCCAATCATCAATTGCTCAAGTGCGTCGGCAAAGTCTGCGGTTTGCTGAGATCCAGTTTCGAGCACAACGCGACTCTCTCCCGTTGCCGACAACGTGACGGCGTCGTTGGTCGAGGTATCACCGTCTACCGTGATGCGATTGAAACTTTTCAACACGGCACTGCGCAGCAATTCATCCAGAAGGGGTGGCGCGATCGCCGCGTCAGTTGCGACGAAAGCCAGCATTGTCGCGAGATTGGGGCAGATCATTCCCGCACCCTTTGCTATCCCAGTGATGACGCATGTTTGCCCGTCGATCTCAAGAGTGGTGGTCCGCAACTTGGATCGTGTATCAGTAGTAAGAATGGCGCCAGCAGCCGCTTCCCACTGGTCCGCCTGCAGCGCGCCCAGCGCAGCGGGAAGGGCTTGCTCGATCAGCGCAACAGGCAGTGGCTCGCCGATAACACCGGTTGAAAAAGGTAGCGCTGCACTATCGGGGGTTGCCGAAAGCGCTCCCAATGCAGCACAGCAAGCGCGCGCAGCTGCAAGGCCGTCCTCCCCGGTCCCCGCATTCGCGTTGCCAGTATTAATGAGCAGATATCGAGGTTGGTTAGCGTTGAGTGCCAGATGCTCTCGCGCGACCGTGACGGGTGCGGCACAAAACGCGTTCGCCGTAAAAACCGCCGCAGTCTGTGTTTTCTCTGAAAGCTCAATCAGCAGGAGATCATCTTTCCCTGCCTTTTTAATGCCCGCCTGAGCCACCCCCAGCCGGATTCCGGGCACCGCATAGCCCATTCCCATCTCCCTAGTCGTATGCTGCGTCGCCGGCTCTCATTAGCTCAATGCGCCGTGGCACTGCTTATATTTTTTTCCACTGCCACAAGGACAGGGATCATTGCGCCCTACCTTGGGCTGAGCTCGCGTTATCGGCTGTGGTGGCGCCGCTTCGTTCGAGTCCTTAGCCTCATCTGCCGAGACGGCAGGGCTCGCGTCTGCATGCTCAAACGCCATTTTCTGCTTGGCCGCGGCCTCTCGCCTTTGCTGTTCAATGGCCGCGGCCTCGTCCGAGCGCTGAACCTGAACATGGCTCAGGAAGCGAATCACCTCATATTTGAGTCGCTGCAAAAGCGCCTCAAATAAAGCAAAAGACTCGCGTTTGTATTCCTGTTTGGGATTTTTATTGGCATAGGCCCGCAAATGGATGCCCTGGCGTAGTTGATCCATAACCTGGAGATGCTCTTTCCAAAGGGTGTCGAGCACCTGCAACATGATCTGTTTTTCGAGTTGACGCATCCCGGGACCCACGCCAGACGATTTTTCGTCGTAAGCCGCCTGCACCGCCGAAACAATGCGCTCGCGCAAGGTCTCCTCGTGGAGACTGGTGTCCTCCTCCAGCCATTGAGCAACAGGCAGTACCAGACCAAATTCAGACTCCAACTGCTTTTCTAGGCCGGGAATATCCCACTGCTCCTCGACACTCATGGGGGGAATAAATCCGTCGACAGCGTCGTTGACCACATCAGCACGAATCGCCGTAATCGTCTCTCCGATACTTTCATCCGATAACAATTCATCACGCTGGCGATAAATAATTTGCCGCTGGTCATTGGCGACGTCATCGTACTCAAGCAATTGCTTACGAATATCGAAATTGCGCCCCTCAACCTTACGCTGGGCTTTCTCAATGGCATTGGTCACCATCCGATGCTCAATCGCCTCGCCGCGTTCCATGCCCAGCGCCTGCATAAAGCTTTTGACGCGATCCGAGGCAAAAATCCGCATCAGATTGTCTTCAAGGGACAGATAAAACCGAGAAACTCCGGGGTCGCCTTGGCGTCCCGAACGGCCCCGCAATTGGTTGTCGATGCGACGGGATTCGTGTCGTTCGGTGCCAAGAATATGCAGACCACCGGCTTCGATCACGGCGTCGTGACGCGCCTGCCAATCGGCCGTGATCTGGCTACGCTTCGCCTCATCGAGATCGTTTCCACTGGCGGCAAGCTCGGCTTCGAGATTACCTCCGAGCACAATATCCGTCCCGCGGCCTGCCATATTGGTGGCGATGGTGACTACCCCAGGCCGGCCCGCCTGTCCAATAATCTCGGCTTCCTGTTCGTGGTACTTGGCGTTCAGTACCTTGTGTTCAATCTGCTTTTGCTGAAACGCCTTTGACAATTCCTCGGACGTTTCCACCGACGCGGTACCCACTAGCACGGGCGCACCATTTTCAATACAGGCCTGCACATCTTCGATGATGGCTTCGAATTTTTCGTCACGGGTGAGATACACAAGGTCGTTCAGATCATCACGTCGCATGGGCACGTTGGTGGGAATCACGACACAGTCGAGCCCGTATATCTGCCGGAATTCAAACGCTTCCGTGTCTGCTGTGCCCGTCATGCCTGCAAGCTTGTCGTAGAGGCGGAAAAAGTTCTGAAATGTCGTCGAGGCCAAAGTCTGGCTCTCGCTCTGAATACGCACACCCTCTTTGGCCTCTATCGCCTGATGGAGGCCTTCAGACAGGCGTCGACCCGGCATCGTTCGCCCGGTGTGCTCATCGATAAGCACCACCTGGCCATCCTGCACGATGTATTCCACATCCCGATGAAACATCACATGGGCGCGCAAGCCGGAGTGGACATGGTGCAAAAGCCCCAGATTAGTTGCCGCATAAAGTGAATCGTCGGCTTGCAAGAGACCGGCCTCGATCAGCATCTGCTCGACTTTTTCATGCCCCGCCTCCGTGAGCTCTATGCTCCGCTGCTTCTCGTCGACGGTGTAATCGCCTTCCTGCTCCTCAAGCTCCGGCGTCAGTCTGGGTACCAGCCGATTAATGGTCTTATAAAGCTCCGAGCTGTCCTCCACCGCGCCCGAGATAATCAGGGGCGTTCGGGCTTCGTCGATGAGGATCGAGTCCACCTCATCCACGATGGCAAAGGCCAATGTCCCCTGCGCTTTGTCTGATCGACTAAACGCCATGTTGTCGCGTAAATAGTCAAAGCCAAACTCATTGTTTGTGCCATAAACCACGTCACATTCATAAGCTGACTTTTTTTCCTCCGCCGATTGTCCCGAGCTGACCACGCCGACCGACAGGCCCAGGAACTCATACAGCGGTCCCATCCAGGCGGCATCGCGCTTGGCGAGATAGTCGTTCACAGTAACCAGGTGCACACTGTGATCGGGTAGTGCATTCAGGTAAGCCGGCAGGGTGGCCACCAGGGTTTTACCCTCGCCCGTACGCATCTCTGCGATCTTGCCGTCATGCAAGGTCATACCGCCAATCAGTTGCACGTCGAAGTGGCGCATTCCCAAGGCACGGACTCCCGCCTCACGCACCACCGCGAAGGCCTCGGGTAGCAGCTGATCGAGGGTTTCTCCATCGGCCAGCCGCCCACGAAATTCTGTGGTTTTCGCTTTCAGCGCTGCGTCGTCGAGATCCTGCAGGCTCTCTTCTAAAGCATTGATTCGGGTAACCACCTTACCCATGCGCTTGAGTTCCCGATCGTTACGGGTACCAAAAATTTTTTTCACTGTAGAAATTAGCATCAGGGTCTCACTGGCCATTCACGAGGTAGTTAGCTTGCTTGTGTGGGCGCCAGAGCAGCGCCGGGGGCACTGGAAATCAGCGATAAGTGCGCTTGACGTAAGCGGCGGGGTCCACCGTGCGGCCGTTTTTAAAGACCTCGAAATGAACGTGGGGACCGGTTGAGCGGCCGGTGTTGCCCATTAAGGCAATCACATCGCCCCGGCGCACTAAATCGCCCACCTCCACTAAGTTCTCGGCGTTGTGACCGTAGCGTGTACTGAGACCATCGCCGTGAGAAACCTCAATCAAGTTGCCATACCCGTTCTTGTAACCGCTCCAGCTCACCACGCCGCTGGCCACAGCGAGTATGTCTGAGCCTTCTCGACCCGCGAAGTCGGCACCGTCATGCCACGCGCGTTTCCCGGTAATGGGGTCGATTCGGTTACCGTAGGGGGAAGACTGCCAACCCCGCCTGATGGGCCTGCCCGCTGGGGTGGCCGCGGCCTGAAGCTGCTCCGCAGAGAGTAATCCCGCCAGTAAATCAAACTGCACTTCGCGTTGGGAAAAGATGGTATCCAGCGCACTGAATTGCGCATCGATCTCCGCGACATTCATGGGGATGACGGACGCCGCGGGCTGGGTCATCGGCCCACCCACCGCGGGGGGACCAGAAAAATCGAACTCTCCAGAATCGAGCCCGGCCAACTCCGTCAAATGCGTACCCAGCGCATCAATCCGCGTAACTTGTGCCTGAATACTGGCCAAACGGCGGGTCATTGCGGTCAATCGGGACTGCGCCTCGACGCCCATTTGTGCCAGTGCTTCCGCGCGCGCTACCGCCTGCTGCTCGCTCTCGGATATCCGAGATGCCTGCTGAGAGGAGATACCATCACCAAAGCCGAGTTGATAACTCAGTGTGATCAGCCCAATCGGCACGCCAATGAAGCACACCGACAATAGCGCCCACGTCCATTTCCCCAGCTCCAGGGTACGAGACGCCGCATGACGGTTGAGAAGTATCAGTTTCACGGCAGCTTAAACGTTTTCAATCTGTCTCATGGTGGCTATTTTACCCTGTTAGCGGGTTTTCAGGTCATTCCTTCACGCCCATTGGAGATCGCGCGGTAACGCCCACTCCATGGGCGCCTCGCCTTCGTCTTCAAAGGTCGCCCACTCCCAACTGTCTTCACGACTTAACAACGCCCGCACCAGCTGGTTGTTCAGCGCATGACCCGACTTGATGCCCTCGTATTCACCCAATATCTGGTGCCCAGCAAGGTATAAGTCGCCTAGCGCATCCAGAATTTTGTGTTTAACAAATTCATCGTCGTACCGGAGTCCTTCTTCATTCAGGATCCGGTAATCGTCGATCACAATAGCATTATCGACACTACCTCCGCGGGCTAAACCCCGGGAGCGCATATATTCAAACTCATGCACGAAACCAAAAGTGCGCGCCCGACTGATTTCACGCACAAACGCTTCGCTGCTGATCTCGACCGTCAAACGGCCACTCTGCTCGCGAAAAACAGGATGGTCAAAATCGATACCAAACGTCACTTTGAAACCATCATAGGGGCGCAGCGATGCGGTCTTGTCGCCCTCGGCGACCGTCACGGGCTCCAGAATGCGAATAAATCGTTTAGGACTGGCCTGCTCGCAGATACCGGCGGTTTGCAGCAGATAAACAAAAGGGCCAGCAGACCCATCCATGATGGGGACCTCGGCGCCATCCAGTTCTACATAGGCATTGTCTATGCCAAGGCCACATAGCGCTGATAACAGATGCTCGACGGTGGTGACACGTGCCTCGCCAGAGCCCAAACCCGTTGACAGATCGGTTTGTTCGACCCAGTCGGCTCGGGCGGGGATTTCCCGAACCGGACTGAGATCAGTGCGGCGAAACACGATACCCGTGTCCACGGGGGCAGGACGAAGCGTCATCTGCACCTTTTGACCAGAGTGTAGCCCGACACCAGCCGACTGAATCGGCTCGCGCAGGGTGCGCTGCCCTAGCATGGCCATACCCTCAACTTATGAGGTCAAGACATTACTAGGATCCGCTACCGCACTCCAGCTTTCACACTCTGATTATTCACATAAATCAGGGCTGTACAGCGCTTCAATCGGCCTGACGCCTCAGGAAAGCCGGGACATCGAACAGCTGCTCGTCCAAGGTATCGTCCAGCTTAACCGCAGCCTGGCCATCCAGCGGCGCCGCTGCTGGTCGCCGCCCGGGGGGCAGGTCATAGTCCTTGTAGTCCGAGGCGGTCGCCACTGGTCGCTTGGCAACCGTGGGCTCAACCGTGGCCAGCATCGGCTTGAACTCCATATTACGAAGTCCGGTCGCAACGACTGTCACTTTTAAGGTATCAGTCAACTCCGGATCAATTACCGTGCCCACCACGACCGTGGCATCCTCGGAAGCGATATCCTCGATGGTCGACCCAACCTCAGAAAACTCGCCCAAAGACAGATCCAATCCCGCGGTGATATTGACGAGAATGCCTCGCGCGCCACTGAGATCGATGTCGTCCAACAGCGGGCTGTTAATCGCCCGCTCGGCGGCCTCTCTGGCACGATGTTCACCCGACGCTGTGCCGGTACCCATCATCGCCGCACCCATTTCAGACATAACCGTGCGCACATCGGCAAAGTCAACGTTAACCAGACCGGGTCTGATGATCAGATCGGCGATACCCTGCACCGCACCCAACAAGACATCGTTGGCTTCTTTGAAAGCATCCAGCAACGAAGTCTGGGATCCGAGCACTTCCAGAAGCTTCTCGTTGGGAATCGTAATTAGAGAATCGCAGTGCTGAGCGATCTCTCTGAGGCCATCTTCAGCAATTCTGAGGCGCTTCTTACCTTCAAAGCTGAAAGGTCGAGTGACAACCGCCACCGTCAGGATCCCAAGCTCACGCGCCACCTCAGCAACGATGGGTGCTGCACCCGTCCCGGTGCCACCACCCATGCCGGCAGTGACGAACACCATATCCGCGCCATGGAGCGCGTCGGCAATGCGATCCCGGTCCTCCAAGGCGGCAGCACGACCCACCTCTGGATTGGCGCCAGCTCCCAATCCTTTGGTGATGCCTGCTCCCAATTGGAGCACCGTTCTCGAACTGATATCGGATAACGCCTGTGCGTCTGTATTCGCACAAATGAAATCCACGCCATCAACATTGTGATCGATCATGTGACGAACGGCATTACCGCCACCTCCGCCAACACCAATCACTTTAATGACGGCACTTTGTGGTGCACTGTCTACGAGTTCAAACATGACTTTCTCCCCTTTTTAAAAAAGCCCCTAACAACAGAGCTCGCTATAAAACTCAACAATCTAAAAATGTCGCGCCAACCATTCCTTGACGCGTGCAGCAAAACTCAAGCCATCACCCTTGGTATCCCGTCCCCGTTTGCCACACTCCCTGACCTCTTCTGCGCCGTAGAGCAGAAGCCCAACCGCGGTGGCATAGATGGGGTTGCGGATAATGTCGTGGAGACCTCGGGCATACTGTGGCGCTCCGACGCGCACTGGCATGTGAAAAATCTCCTCAGCAAGCTCCACGGCCCCCTCCATTTTTGAAGTACCGCCGGTCAGTACCACGCCGGCTGGAATTAGCTCCTCGTAACCCGAGCGACGGAGCTCAGCCTGAATCAACGTAAAGAGCTCGTCGTAACGCGGCTCGACAACCTCTGCGAGCGACTGTCTGGAAAGGTCTCTCGGTGGACGATCACCCACGCTGGGAACTTTGATGGTCTCCTCCGGGCCGGCGAGCTGAGTCAAAGCACAGGCGTAGCGGATTTTGATTTCCTCGGCGTGCTGAGTGGGCGTCCGCAGCGCCATTGCGATGTCGTTGGTTACCTGATCTCCGGCAATCGGAATGACGCCCGTGTGGCGAATAGATCCGTCAGTAAAAATTGCGATATCTGACGTACCACCGCCAATGTCCACCAGACAGACCCCCAGGTCTCGCTCATCCTCGGTAATCACCGAGTAGCTGGAGGCCAATTGCTCAAGAATGACGCCATCGACCGAGAGTCCGCAGCGCTCCACGCACTTTTCGATATTTTGCGCGGCGTTAACCGCACAGGTGACCAGATGTACTTTCGCTTCCAAGCGCACGCCCGACATTCCCAGGGGTTCGCGAATACCCGATTGGTTATCGATGACATATTCCTGAGGCAGGACGTGCAGTATTTTTTGGTCCGCTGGAATAGCGACGGCTTGTGCAGCATCGATGACGCGTTCCACATCCTGCTGAAACACTTCTTGATCACGAATCGCGACAATGCCATGTGAATTAACTGAGCGAATATGGCTCCCCGCAATGCCGACATAGACCGAATGAATCTGGCAGCCCGCCATCAATTCCGCCTCCTCCACAGCGCGCTGGATGGCGTTTACGGTCGATTCAATATTGACCACCACACCCTTTTTCATACCGCGCGAGGGGTGGGATCCAATGCCTACCACCTCAATGCCTCCGTCTGGGCTTACCTCACCAACCACTGCCACAACCTTCGACGTCCCGATATCGAGCCCGACGATCATTTGTTTACTCTCCGTGTTGGCCATTAGCCCTCTCCTCCAACTCGTGGTAACTGCATGACAAGCCGTGAATCTCCGTAGGTCACGGCAGCACCATGCTCATATCGAAGATCCACTTTCATGACGCTCTGAGCGATCAGTTCCTGACGCCACAGCTGCCTGAATCGCTTGATGCGCTTTAACATCTCTCCCGACCCGAGCTGCAGGGTCAGCCCGCTTTCCAGTTGTACGGCTACCTGTTCCAACTCATCGAGGGACAGCGCACGAATAACCAGCTGTTCCGACTCCAGCATTGATGCCAGAGTTTGATAGCGACGCATCAGGGGCGCTTCTGATCCATCAGGACCTTGCAGCGTAGGAAGCGCGTTGTAGATAGGATGATGCGTGGCGGCAAAAAACTGGCCTTCGTGATTCAGATACCCGGTGTCGCCCCATCGAGCGAGTGGACGCTGCTCTACCAGATAAACTTCAATTTTGGATGGCCACCGCTTGCGAATATTGACTTTGTAAACCCATGGCAATGACTCCAATTCCTGGCGCAGATCACTCAAGTCAGTGGCGAGAAAACCTGCCGATAGACGGGGCGCCAAGCGCGCCTCGATCGCTTTAATGTCGATATGGCGAACTTCTCCCAGCACGCTGAGTGTTTCTACTTGCTGCGACCACAGCGCGGTTCCACCCGTATACATGCCGGCTACCACTAATCCAGTGCCGACAAGCAGTACGACACGGTTCACCCACCGTCGCAGTAGCGAGACGGATGCTGGCGCTGTCGCTAAGGCGCCGCTCGCCGTCCGCCTGCGCGGGTTTTTGGCCTGGGACTGCTTACGCGTCATCGCGTCGCACTCCACGGCTTAGGTCGAATATTTCTGTCAGCACCTCCAGTAACGACAACCCCGCCGCGCGCGCGGCCATGGGAACCAAACTGTGAGAAGTCATACCGGGAACCGTATTGACCTCCAATAGTTGCCAGCCTCCGGAGTCCGCTCTGATCAGATCCACACGCCCCCAAACCTGACAACCCGTCAACCGGAAAGCCTCCAGCGCCAGATCAGCCAACTCCGCCTCCTCCTGCTGCGACAGCCCCGATGGGCAGATAAAGCGAGTTTCTTCAGAGCGGTATTTGGCATCGAAGTCATAGAAATCACCGGGCACTTCGATGCGAATACTTGGTAAGGCCCTGTCACCCAAAATGGCAACCGTATATTCCTCTCCCGCAATAAACTGCTCGGCCAAGACGTTACCGCCAAAGGCGACGGCACTCTGATAGGCCGACCTCAACGCCTCACCATCAGATACTTTGGACATACCCAAAGAGGAACCTTCCAGAGAGGGCTTAACAAAAGCCGTGCCGAGGTCTGCCATAACAGCCGACCAGTCGGACTTTGCGCCGAGAGAGCAAAAGCGTGGCGTCGGCAGACCGGCGCCCCGCCACAACAGTTTGGTGCGAATCTTGTCCATGGTGAGAGCCGAACCCAAAACGCCCGAACCGCTATAGGGCACGTTCATCGTCTCAAACAGCCCCTGAATGGAACCGTCCTCTCCACCGGGACCATGCAATAAATTGAAGGCAAAAGACGCTTGTCCCAGAAGGGATTGCCAACCTGGCTCCAAAGGATCAATCCGCAGTACTTGAGCGCCGGCCTGCTCCAGAGCCAGAGCCACATTCTCTCCGCTCTCCAGAGAAATTGATCGCTCGGCGGCAGCCCCTCCTAGGGTGACCGCGAGCGTCTTGCCGCTGAACACCGAGGTCATCGGAGCAAACCCTCGAGCGCGCCACATTCGGCCAAAGTAGCGGACAAGCGACCGATGTCACCCGCGCCTTGCATTAACAGAATGTCCTGGTCCTGCAGCAAACCGAGCAAAACAGCAGGCAGATCCCTCTGATCTGAAACTACAACCGGCTCAAGGCCACCTTGGTCTTTTATGGCCTGAGCAAGGGCGCCTGAGTTAGCACCGGCAACAGGCTGCTCTCCCGCGGCATAAACCTCTAGCAGCACCAGCATCTGGCTCTGCGCCAACACGGTGACGAAATCATCGAAGTGATCCCGGGTTCTGCTAAAGCGATGGGGTTGGTACACCATCACGACCCGCTGTCGAGGGAACGCCTCGCGAGCTGCCGCAAGAGTGACGGCAACCTCGGTTGGATGGTGGCCGTAATCGTCGATTAATCGGGCACTGCCCCCTGCCCAACTGATCTCACCAAGGTCAGAGAAGCGACGACCCACACCGGCAAAATTCTTCAGTCCTTGCTGGATCGCGGAGTGACTCACTCCCAGCTCCAGACAGAGCGCTGCGGCGCCAGCAGCATTTTGCGCATTGTGGAAGCCGGGCATACCTACCGTCAGCGGGAGTGTCGTTGCCATCTCACGGCAAACCAGATCGAAGCCACTCTCTAATCCCTCGGCCCGATAATTTTCTAAACGATAATCCGCGTCGGCGTGCTGACCATAGGTCACCACCCTGCGGCTCAGCTCTGGGAGCAAGTCGCGCACACCCTGATCATCGAGGCACATCACCGCTGAACCATAAAAAGGCAAGTTCTGCAGAAAACCGTTGAAGGCCTGCACGTACCGGGCCACATCGCCCTCGTAGTGTTCCATGTGATCAGCTTCGATATTCGTCACCAACGACATCATGGGCTGCAGATGCAGGAACGAGGCGTCACTCTCGTCTGCCTCTACTACTAGGTACTGACCCTCACCCAACGCGGCATTCGCACCCGCCTGATTCAGCAATCCGCCAATGACAAAGGTAGGATCCTCTCCCGCCTCTCCTAAAATGGCGGCAATGAGACTGGTGGTGGTGGTCTTGCCATGGGTTCCGGCGACAGCAATGCCGAATCGATATCGCATCAGCTCCGCCAACATTTCTGCCCGGGGCACCACGGGAATGCGTTGTGCGCGGGCGGCAACGCACTCCGGATTGCTGGCGGGGACCGCGGCCGACACCACGAGAACATCGACGTCGCGTATGTGCTCGGCACAATGACCCACATGCACCTGAACCCCCAAAGATCTCAGTCGTTCCAACATCTGACTCTCTGATTCGTCAGAGCCCGATACCGCATAGCCCAGTCCCAAAAGCACCTCGGCAATGCCACTCATGCCGGCGCCGCCAATGCCCACCATAAAAATGTGCCGGGTGCCGCCCATGTCCCGGCGAAGCGATCGGTCATCAGACATCGGCACGGGCAACCTCCTGCACAATATCTGCAACGCGTTGCGCCGCGGCGGTTGCTGCCACGTCACCCGCCGCCGTAGCCATTTGAAGCAACGAGGCCGGGCTCTGTATCCAACTGATCAACTGCTCCGCGAGCCGCTCGGGTGTCGCTTCGTTCTGGGGCATCAGTACCGCCGCGTGCACCTCCGAGAGCACTCTGGCATTCGCGGTCTGATGGTCGTCGATCGCATGTGGCAGAGGGATCAAAGCAGAAGGGGAAGCCGTGGCCGCTAACTCGGAAACCGTAAGCGCACCGGCTCTGGCTATCACCACATCCGCCCACTGATAGGCGGCTTCCATATCGTCGATATAGTCATCGACCCGTTGCCCGGTAAAACGGCTACGCTGCCAATGGTGATCTGTGTCTGCGCGATTACGCTCACCGCACTGCTGCCAAATCGAGACGCGATTACCAAACCCACGCTCGCATAGCAGATCACAGGTAGCAGGCAGTAAGGTGTTGAGCGGAGCCGCGCCCAGACTGCCTCCTAACAAGAGCACTCTGAGTGGACGGGCATCACTGAATGTCGTCAATTGATCCAGTTCACTGCGGTCAACGGGGCGCAATTCCGCGCGCACAGGGTTTCCCACCACGGAGGCATCTCGACGATTATTGAAGCTTCCAGGCAGACCACATAACACCTGAGAGGCCAGGGGCGCCAAGAAACGATTTGTCGTTCCCGCAACTGCATTTTGTTCATGGATGACGAGAGGGCAACGACTCACCCACGCTGCGAGACCTGCAGGGCCCGCCGCATAACCGCCCATGCCCAATATCACATTGGGCCTAATGCGACGCACGAGGAGAAGCGACTGCCACACCGCCAGGCCCAGGAGCAGCAATCCCCTGATTCGCGCTACTACCGTTTTCCCCCGCAGGCCCGAAACTGACAGGTAATGCAAAGGCAGGCCTGCGGCAGGTACTAGGCGCCGCTCAATCCCGTGCCCGGTGCCAACCCAATCTACAGACCAACCACGACCGGCCAAGACATCCGCTACAGCCAACGCCGGATACACGTGGCCACCTGTGCCTCCCGCGGCGATCAAGGCGCGACCTGTGGGTGTTTGCATTGCTGACTGCGTCATGCCCGCCGCCGCCGTTTTTGAGCAGATGCGGGCGGTTTCTCAGATAGGTGCTCCCCTGAAATTCTGAGAATAATGCCGAGCAACGCGCAGTTAACAATGAGGCTGGTGCCGCCGTAACTCACAAAGGGCAAGGTCAACCCCTTTGTCGGCAAGAGACCCGAACTCGCGCCCATGTTGATAAAAACCTGGCCCGCGAACACCAGCGCCGCACCAAAACAAACATAGGCCTCGTAATGATGATTAAGCGCCGCCACCTGCCAAGCCGTTCGCAGGATGCGAGCAATCAGCAAGGCAAACAGCAGAATCAAAGCAAAGGCACCGAAGAGACCAGTCTCTTCGGCCCAAATAGAAAATACAAAGTCGGTATGTGCCTCAGGTAGGTAGAAAAGCTTTTGAACACTGTTACCCAATCCCACGCCAAACCACTCGCCGCGACCAAAAGCAATCAGAGACTGAACCAACTGAAAACCAGAGCCGAAGGGGTCATCCCAGGGATTCTGATAGGCAGTCAAGCGCTGCAAGCGATAGGGCGCGTTGATTACGAGTGCTGCCAGGGCCATCCCGACGGCGAGCAACATCGCCCCGATGTACTGCAGCTTGGCTCCCGCAATAAACATCATTCCCACCACGGTACCCACAGTGATGACCGTCGCGCCAAAGTCGGGCTCGGCCAGCAGCAGCACGGCAACAATCGCCAGAATACCCATCAATTTGGCCAGCCCCTGCCATTGATACCGAACCGCTTCTTCCTGGCGTACCAGATACCCCGCGACATAGAGCAGCAGGGCAATCTTCACGAATTCTGATGGCTGGAAGGTCAATGGACCGATAGGTAGCCATCGTTGCGCGCCATTTACCTCACGGCCGATGCCCGGCATCAACACCAGTATCAACAGTCCGAATGCGAGGAATAGCAGCCAAGGGGAAAATTGTTGGAGGCTATGGGTCGGTGTCATATAGGCGATCGCCCCAGCCACGACTCCCAGTATCAAATACAGGGCATGTCGCGAAGTGTGGTGCCAGGGATCGCCGAAATGGAAGTCGCCATACTCAATGGAAGCCGAAGCAATCGCGACCAGACCAATACACAGCAGGGAAGCACCGAGGGCCAGCAGCACCGGGTCACCTCTGTGAGAAATCAAAGTCGCGGAATGATTCATGCCGCGGCTCCCAGCGCCGATACCGCAGCCTGAAATCGTTCGCCCCGTTCAACGTAATCCCTGAACATGTCTTGGCTGGCGCAGGCAGGGGACAACAGTACCGTCTGGCCGGGTTCGGCCTGCGCTGACGCCATTTCTACCGCAGCCTCCAGCGAACCCGCTGTATGAACCCTGACAACATCACCAAGCGCGCTAACGATCTCCGAGGTCGCCTCGCCAATAACAACGATTCCAGCGCAGTAATGCTCAGTAGCTGAGCGCAGCAGCGAGAAGTCCTGGCGCTTGCCCTGACCACCCATAATCAGCCAGAGGTTTTTTTCACCCCCCAAACCCTGAAGTGCCGCCAAGGTCGCGCCGACATTGGTGCCCTTGCTGTCATCAATAAAGGTGATATCACCGACGGTCGCAACGCGTTCGCAGCGATGTGGCAAACCTCGGTAACGCGTTGCGCCGACGAGCAAGAGTTCCTCTTGAAAACCCATGGCTACGCCAAGCGCCAGTGCTGCCAGCACGTTGTGATAATTATGGATCCCCGCAAGAGACAACTCTTCAGTCGAGAGGAGAGGCTGCACGCCGCGATAGAGCCACAACGCACCTTTGTACTCGCGTAAACCGTATTCACCCAAATCAGGCTCGCTGGAGCGCCACCATGTCACCGGGACTTCATCCGGCAACAGCGGTACCGACAGTGGATCGTCTCGGTTCGCAACAACGTGCGCCACACCCCGAAAAATACGGTGCTTTGATTGATGATAAGCCGCGATAGAAGGGTACCGATCCAAATGGTCGGCGGAGACATTCAGAACGGTCGCAACCGCTAAACCCAGCGGCTCTGATCGCTCCAATTGGAAGCTAGACAGTTCCAGCACGTAGCAGTCTGCCTCGTCGACGAGCAGGTCAAGTGCGGGCCTGCCAAAATTGCCGCCCACGGAAACCTTGACGCCGCAAGCTGCGAGCATTGAACCCAGCAAGTCAGTAACGGTCGATTTACCATTAGAGCCGGTGATACCGACCACCGGCGCATCAACCACTTCCATAAACAAATCAATATCGCCGCGAATACGGCAGCCCCGGTCTCTTGCCCGAACCACCAATGGGTGCTCAAGTGAGATACCAGGGCTGACAATCAATTCGGTGACGTCATCGGCGGCATCCTCAGCCGGTTCTCCGAACGCCAGGGAAACAGCATCCAATTCTGGCCAAGCCAACGCTTCAGCGGCCAAGGACTCTCGCGTATCCAGAGCGCAGAAATTGATCCCTCGCTCACCCCACCACCGAGCGACACTGCGACCAGTTGCACCCAAACCGAAGATCATGCGGCTCTCGGTGCTGGCGATAGTTGAGGGAGAGATCGACATGGCCTCAACGCAACTTGAGGGTCGCCAGTCCGAACAGCACCAGCATGACCGTGATAATCCAGAATCGGACGATGACGCGAGGCTCAGGCCACCCTTTTAGTTCAAAGTGATGATGTATGGGGGCCATGCGGAATACCCGCCTGCCAGTCAATTTGAACGAGGCGACCTGAATCATCACCGAGATGGTTTCAAGCACGAAAATGCCCCCCATGATGAAAAGGACAATTTCATGGCGCGTCATAACGGCGACCACCCCCAATGCCGCACCAAGGGCCAATGCGCCGACATCCCCCATAAATATCATCGCGGGGTAAGTGTTGAACCAGAGGAAACCCAAACCCGCGCCGGCAATCGCGCCGCAAAAAACCATCAACTCACCGGTGCCGGGCAGATAAGCAATGTTCAGGTATTCGGCAAACTCGATATGCCCCGACAGATAAGCAATGACGCCGAGTCCGGTGGCCACCATCACGGTGGGCATAATGGCCAACCCGTCGAGCCCATCCGTCAGGTTCACCGCATTGCTGGCGCCAACAACAACAAAGTAGGTAAAGGGCACAAACAACCAGCCCATTGCCAAGGCAACATCTTTAAAAAATGGCACGTACAGCGTGGTCTCTTCGGGAATGAGCGCCGTGTCGAACAGGTACAGCGTGATGCCAAAGGCGCAGAGTGACTGCCACAGATACTTCCAACGAGCCGGCAGCCCGCGCGTATCTTTGCGCACGACTTTACGGTAATCATCGACCCATCCAATCAGGCCGAAGGCGGCTGTGGTAACCACAGCAACCCAAACATAACGGCTGTCTAGATCGGCCCAGAGCAGCGTCGACCCCACGACGGTAATCAATATTAAAGCGCCACCCATCGTCGGCGTGCCCGCCTTCTCAAGATGGGACTGGGGACCCTCCTGTCGGATAGTCTGTCCAATTTGCAGCTGATTAAGGCGCGCGATCACCATTGGTCCAATGAGCATCGATATAGCCAGCGCCGTGCACGCCGCAAGAATGCCGCGCAAGGTCAGATATTGGAAAACCGAGAATCCCGGATCAATAAACAGCAACTGCTCGCTTAACCACATCAGCATGACTCGACTCCCTCCGATGGCGCTAACCAGTCGACGGTCTGTTCCAGCGCCGCACCACGCGAAGCCTTGACCCAGATCAGATGGTTGGCAGGTAACGGTGGGAACTCCGCCTTCAGCGTTGCTTGATCTGCGAAATAGATCGCACCATGACCAAAACCCGGCACCGCGCCTTTGGCGCACTCCCCCACCGCAATGAGCTGGTCGATACCGGCCGACCGAGCGTACGCACCGACCTCCTCGTGAAGCG
>CAXPKH010000061.1:0-8892 GCA_964217615.1 Luminiphilus sp. | reverse complement strand
TGAGGGTCATCGGCTCATCTCGAAAAAGCCAATTCAAGTATCGCTTGGAAACTCTATGCTCCAGCGCGATGCGTTCGATGCTTAGCGAAGGGTCTGACAGATGCCGCTCAACGTATCGCTTGATCTCCTGTCGTTGCTGAGCCTGCAGACCTCTTTCAGGGACAGCTTCAATCGGCAGGGCACCCATCACAAACGCATTGACCGCATCAAGAATCGTATCCGCTTCGACTTCTGCGTCATCAAATTCCACATCGGCGACTGCCCCGATCAGGCTTCCGAGCAAGTGTCGACTACCGGACGACGCGCCAAACTTACGAGGCACCCGATCTAATGCGGACAACACGTTGTGACTGAGTAGTCTTGCAGGCATCGCGAGAGCCACCTTGTGCAGTGACTGATAGACCTCAAATTTCGTCGCTTTGGAGCTATCCCAAACGAAAGTGTCACCCGCTGCCACCGTATAGCGCTCGCCACCAAACTCGATATGCTCGCCACCCTCAAGGTAACTGAGTAACACGACCGTCGGTTCGTCAACCAGGGCAGCGTGGCGATCGGTTCGATAACCCGAGCAGGGGTCGCACCGACTTTCTATCACGTTAATCTCGCCAATCACTTTATGCCGAAGGGACGCGCTGAAAGCGCCCGGAGGTGTTTTGCCTGGACACCAATCGGCGCCCTGCGCTGTCATGAGTTTATCCACCCAAGCCTCGTAGGCATCCGCGCCACGGCTGCTCTCGGAAACCCAAGACTCTTTAACGGACGAATTCATAGCCTGCTCTAGTTGTTATGGCCTGTGGCGATACGTTACCAACCTGTCCCTATAGGTCAATAGAGTCGCTGGAGGCCGCATAACCGCTAGTTTTTCACAGACAGAAAAAGGTGCTATCTCTCTGGACACAGACCCAACTCCGGCTTATACCTATAATCTGCTATTCGGGTATCCGATTTAAATCCACCGAAAGCTTCAATAACAAACATAAACCAGCAAATAGGTGCCTTATGAACCGCAACTCATCCCATCGCTTAAATCCCCTCTCTCTCGCCTGCATGATACTGGCAGGCACTTTGGGCCCTCAGACGACTTCGATCGCTTCAGCGCAAGAGGCCAGGCTTGAAGAAGTCGTTGTAACTGCGAGAAAAAGAACAGAGAACTTAATGGACATTCCAGATTCCGTCACCGCGATTTCGGGTCTCGCGATCGAGCGACAGAATATCAAGGGGCTCAATAAAATTGGACTCGCGGTGCCCAACCTCAACCTTTCCATGCGCACAGACGGCTACCCGAACGTGTCAATCCGGGGCATGGGCGCTTTTGGCATGACCCAGGGCGTGGGCTTTTATTTAGACGACGTGCAGCTTTTCAGCGATGCCTCGTCCCGCTTCGGGGACTTGGCGCGAATCGAGGTGCTCAAAGGCCCGCAGGGCGTGTTGTATGGCGGCAGCAACATCGGTGGCGCTGTTAAATATGTGAGCAAAAAGCCTTCTACTGAAGCGGTATCAGGCCGCTTGAAAGGGCTGGCGGGCGGTCAGGGCATGGTTGACGTTGAAGGGGATATCAACATTCCGCTATCTGACCGTTGGGCGCTTCGTGCATTCGCCTTCACAAGAGAAGACGACGGCTTCATGCGCAACCCCGGATCCCCATCACCGGTATTCGGAGTGGATTACAACCAGCCTGAGGATGTCACCGCATCAGAAGAATCTGGTGGCCGGATCGTATTAGCAGGCGAAATCAGCGATACCTTCAGCCTGAACGCCTCCATGCGCTACAACGAATACGATGGCCCTGTGAACAACTGGGCCCGTGAGATGGGTACACCACCCAGTATGGAGTACCCCTACACGCTCGACACCAGCCAGAATCCGCGGCACGAGCGGGAAACCTTCGGCGCACGGTTGGAATTGAATTTCGACCTGGGCGACATCGAATTCAAGAGCATCACCTCTTACACGGACACCGAGAGCGACCGCCTGACTGACGTTGATCTGACTCAGCTTTGGTTCTTCAATACCTTCCGACCCGAGACCATGGAGGTCATGACGCAGGAGTTTCGTTTCTCCTCCACTGGCGACGGCCCGCTTCAATGGGTCGCCGGCGTCTACGCCATGGACTTTGAAGAGACCATGAATTCCACTCTCGACTTCGGATGGATTGTGGTCGAGGGAGATGACCCGACCGTTGGTGTGAAGTCGCCTTTCGAGACGCGCCAGGAAGACAAAAGCAATCTGGCCGCCTTTGGTAACGTGACCTATGAAACCGGCAAGTGGGAATGGGGCCTTGGTCTACGAGTCGATCGCTGGGAGTCTGAAGAGGTCGCTGTCGATGTCGGGCACTCTGCGTCGAAAGATGATGTGGAGGTATTGCCGCGACTCTCGATCAGTCGTGAGGTTGGCGACTCCGGCATGATTTACGCGACCGCCGCTCAGGGTTTTGAGCCGGGCGGCTGGAACGGCATCGCTGGTGGCTCGCCGCCCATTTATGGCCCCAACGGGGAAAAAACATTGTTGGGCTTCGATAAAGAAGAGGCTATTCAGTACGAATTCGGCTGGAAGGGAGAGATGGCCGATGGACGTCTGTCTGCCACCGCCGCATTCTTTTACATCAACTATGAGTCACGGCAGTTTGAGTTCATTGCGCCAAACCCCAGTGGTGATGGCACGCTGATCGATGGCATCACCAACGTTGGCGACTCGACCCAACGCGGCGTAGAGCTAAGCTTCGCCTGGCAAGCCAGCGAATACCTTCGCCTGACCGGTGCTTATGGCTATATCAGCGCCGAGTGGGACGGGGGAACCACCTTGGCTGATGGCGCAGATTTGAGCGGAGAGACGCCGCCTAATATCATCGAGAACAGCGCGGCACTGAACGCCAACTTCCGTATGCCCGCGATGGCCGGCTTTGATTTCGTTACCGATGTACAAGTCAGCCATAACGGTGAAATGCAGGGCGGCAAGCCTTGGGACAACGTGAAGAACCCCGATTTTACCGTGGTGGATCTGCAAATCGGATTTGTCTCGGATCAGTGGGAGGTCATGCTCAACGTGGAAAACCTGTTTGATCAGGAGTACTACACCGACCTGGAGCCCTTCCCGAACTTCAGTTTTGGTGGCCTCACGGGCTCTGAGCCGGGAAACATCATCATTGGAACCCATGGTCAACCGCAGCTGATAACCGGCAGCGTGACCTATCGATTCTGACACCCTGAAGGAGAGTTGTATTTTGGTAGTAGATCATGTCTGACGCACCGGAATTAGCAGCACGCGCGCTGAAGCATTTCAATGAGGGCACCACGGATCAGGCGCCCTCTCAAATGCAGATTCCAGTCACTGCTTATACCGATGAGACGCAGTTTCAGGCAGAGCGTCAGGCGGTGTTTTTTGAATCCCCGATCGCGGTTGCACTGTCACTGGAAATTCCCAATCCGGGTGACTTTCTGACGCAAACAATTATGGGCAAGCCCCTACTCTTCACTCGAGATAAGGAGGGCGTGCTGCACTGCTTCCTTAATGTGTGCCGGCATCGTGGCGCCAAAGTCTGCCCCGCCGAGAAAGGTCACCAATCTAGATTCAGCTGCCCTTATCACGCTTGGACTTACAGCAATAAAGGCGAATTGATCGGCGTTTACGGCGAAGACAGTTTCGGCGAGGTCGATCGGGCCAGCATGGGACTGGCTGAGCTGCCATGCGACGAGCGCTCAGGGGTTATTTTTGCCTGCCTGACGCCCGGGAAGCCTCTCGATTTGGATAACTGGTTAGGAGAATTCGCAGAGAAGCTGGCACATCAAAATCTCGAGCAGTGGCACCTCTATACAGAGCGCTTTTTGTCCGGCGCGGGCTGGAAAGCCACCTTAGATGGCTACCTAGAGGTCTACCACCACGACAGCGTGCACGGCAAAACGGTGGGGCCCTATACGGTGGGGAACCTATTGGTGCACGATACCTGGGGCGCACACCAGCGGATGGTTATTGCCAGAAAAGATATTACCGAGCTCAACAAGACAGCACCTGAGAACTGGGAGGCGCCCGAGTCTTACATCCGCGTTGTGCATTCGGTGTTCCCCAATCTCTCCATTTCCGCGATCTTGGGGGGCCAGTGTCTGATCGGGTTCGTCTACCCCGGCGAGACCAGTACCACAACCGTCACCCGGCAGCTCATCTTGAGCGCTGAGGCGCCCGCAACCGACGAAGAGAAGGCGACGATAGAAAGCTTTAGCCAGATGACGCTGCAAGCAGTCAGGGACGAGGACTATGCACTTGTGGCCACTGTACAGGGCGCGCTACACGCAGGTGCCAACGAGAGCTTTCTGATCGGCAAAAACGAGCCGGCGGTTCAGCATTACCACCGGACCATTGCCACTATCTGCGGCACCTGACTGGGCCCGCTCGCTATCGGTCGCCGCCTCACCAGCAGCATCACCCTCTGGCAGCTGCCCCGCCGGTTTCGCAGAGGTGGGTGACTGAGCGGTCGGTCAGCCCAAGAATTTGAAACGACGACCTTTAAGAGGGCTGAAAAATGGCCGCTGTTAACCAGGAAATTTCGGACAAACAGCACATTCGGGAACTGCAAAATCGCTATTCATACGCCATCGACTCGGGCCACTACGACAAACTCGATGGCATGTTCACTCCCGATGCGACATACAACTTTGTCACTGGATCTACGGACAACCTTGAGGCGCTAAAGAACACCATTCGAGACGCCCTACAGCCTCTAACGTCATCTCAGCACATTAACGGTAATCAATGGGCCGAAATTGCGGGAGACCGCGCCACAGCAGGATGCTATTTCACAGTGCATATGTTCAAAGAGGGGGTAGTTGACGGCGAACACTTCGAGATGGGCGGTCGCTACGATGACGAGCTGCTCCGCACTCCTGATGGGTGGCGATTTACAAGCAGAACCATCACCATCCTGTGGTCAGATGGAAATCGAAGGGTGCGATGGCAAGACTAGCGAGTCGCTGCCAGTTGATAAACATCGTTGAGGCCACCTCGTGCCAGCCTATTTGTATCAGGCACCGGCAGCATACAGTTTGTCCGTATCTCTTCAGCTGGGTGTGAACGTCACTGGGAACGAGCGAGGAGCGCGAACAAAGTTACCCTCTTGCTTGGGCGCTATGCCGTCAGCAAACGCAATATCATCCATCGCATCCAACAGTTGGTTAGCGGAAATTTCGACCTCAAACCCCGCAAGCTTGCTGCCGATACAAAAGTGGCGACCTCGCGCAAAAGTACTGTGACTCGCGTATTGCTCGAGCTCTATCGCCGGGTCCACTCCCTCTCGGAAAATATTAAACTCCTCGGGATTTTCATACTTGCGCGGGTCATGATTGGCCGCTGCCAGAAGTAACGTCACCAGATCTCCAGCCCGCACAGTTGTGTTGTGGAACTCAGTGTCCTCACTGGCCTGGCGCATAATCATCAGCACGGCCGGCGTGTGGCGTAGCGTCTCCGCGAATGCCATCGGAATAAGCGAGCGATCCTTACGAACGGCCTCGAGCTGATCTGGGTGCTCAATCAGACGAAGCCACATATTGGCCATTTGCAAGTCAGTGGTTTCACTTCCCGCTACAAGCAAGAAACTGATGAACGATTTAATTTCGATATCGCTAAGACGCTCACCTTCTATTTCTGCATGTACGATTCTGCTAATCAAATCATCGCCAGGATTTGCCTTCCGCTCAGCGATCAAAGGAAGCATATATGCCTGCAACTCTTCTTTGACTCTCAGTCCTGCTTGGTGAACCTCTTCATCACCGGCTATGTTGGTAAAGTAATCATGTATCGCGTTGTACCAAATATGAAAAGTGGGCTTCATATCCTGATCCAAGCCCAGAACATCCAGAATCACGCTAATCGGAAGCTTTTGAGTAAATTGCTTGACGAGATCAACGTGGCCATCCCGCCGCCAGTCATCAATCAAACGTTCGGAGTTTCTCGTGATCACATGCTCGAAGGTTTCCCTCATTGAGCGCCCTCTCAGCGTGGGCGTAATGATCCCTCTGGTTAAGCGATGGCGGGTGCCCTCCAACTGAAGAATGGTGGGGCCGTGCACTGGCTCAAGCTGCCAAGCATAGTTCTCTGTCGTAAAAGTTCGTGACGTGAGCACCTTCTCGACATCTTCAAAACGCGACAGCAGCCAGCTATTCAGGCCTTCATGGAAGGTTATTGGATGATTCTCTCGAATCTCGTTGAGCATGGGCCATGGATTCGACTCATAATCAGCGGACATGATATCTGGAGCAGTCACGATATTTTCCCTCGCTTCCTTCTGAACCGCGATCGCCAGCCTCCGATCTAAAAGATCAGAGGCCTCAGGCAATGGCTTACCGCTGCCGGTCTTTAATCAGAAGTTGTATCTTATTCTGGCACCCATAACCCGAGGTAGCGCAGGAGCACCGAACGCGCCTTGGGGTTGCGTCGTCTTCTCGGTGTAGTACTCCTCGTCCGTTGCATTCCTCACGTAGAGGTCTGCCTGCCAGCCCGCACTGTGTCGCACGGTCAAATTCAGGTTAACGATCGTCATGCTGTCCTGCTTGTCGATACGCGCTATGCCCGATGCGCCGGGTGTCATGTCGTATTCATCACTGTAGTAAACGAGCGCAGATAAAGCTGCGTCAAAATTGGCGCCTATGGGAAAGCTGTAGGTGACATTGCCGTTCAAGCTAAACTCGGGAGCATTAGCCAGCCGATAACCTGATAAGTCCTCTAATACGCCGCCAACAAAACCCCGAGCACCGGGAGTGATCGTGGAGGCTGGCACGTGAGTTGAGGCGCTATAGCTTGTGTATTCACCGTCCAACCATGTTCCTGCAATCCCCATACTTAGATTGTCTGACGGCCGAAAAGTTGAGCTAAACTCGAAACCCGTCATCTCTGCATCTGCATTTTCCTGAGTTAAGCCCCCAGCATCATTTGACAACACGGCAACCTGAAGATTGGTCCAGTCATAGTCAAAAAAGGCTGCCTCAAAAGACACCCGTTCGCCGGCATACTTAGCACCCAGCTCAAAGGAATCAATCTCCTCAGGCTGAACCTCTGGCGTGAGCCCAAACCAAGAACCGTTAAACCCGCCCGACTTAAAACCCGTGTTGAAGCTGCCATACACCATCAGAGAATCGGAAATGTCATAGTCGAGTACAACGCGGTACGTGGTGTCGCTAAAACTCGAACTGTCTGTAGCGTTGATGCCGAAAATCGGGAAATAACTCGTTAAATCTTGGTCGTCCTTTGTGTTCCTCACCCCTCCCGTCAGCGTCATTGCATCGGTCAATTCATAGGAACCATCGAAGTAAAAGGAGGTCGACTCAATGTCATGCTCGGTTCTGCCGAGCAAAGCGTAGCCGAACAATTCACCCATATACCCAAGTGTGAACTCGTTATCGTCGTCAAGGTAGCTGGCGCCCAACACAAAGTTAAACGACCCATCGAACTTGGAGGCCAACTTTAGCTCTTGGGTAAAGGATTCAAATTGGATGCCGCCTTTCTCATCTTCCGAGAATCTGCCCGCCCACGCATGCAGCGCGTCGTAGGGGCTTCCGTCTTGGTCCTGGCCTCCGTTACGCTCCATATCTCTGAGTTGGGTATAGCTCGAGAGGGTCAGATTATCCGTCACATCAAAGTCGACATTAAGTGCCTGAATGTCGATCTCCCTCTTGTGGCGCAGGGTTCCTCCAGCCATTGCTTGGTAACCCACGTTTGTAAGCACTGCCAGCTCAGATTGTGCGATCGGCGTTTGGTTAGTCTCATAGAAACCCAGACCTGCACCGTCTAGCGAACCATCCTCGCAATAAAAACACTGCAGCCCTACTCCAAGCTGAGACCTCATTGATCCCTCGTCATTGCTCTCAAGCTCAAGTTGCTCGTACTTAGCAACAAGGGAAAGGCGGTCAGACGGCTGCCAAAGCACCTTTGCCCTAAAACCCGTTTCTTTTTCTCCGCCAATTTCGCTGCCATTTAATATATTGGTAACGTGACCCTCGCCCCGGTCGTTGTATTTACCGGCAAGACGCAAGGCTACCGTTGAGCCGAGCGGAATGTTAAACGCGCCCTCTAACTCAGTGGTATCTAACTCGGCGACGCCTGCCTGCACGTAACCTGTATAACGTTCGAGATCAGGATCGGCTGTGGCATACAACATCGCCCCGCCCGTTGTGTTCCGACCATACAGAGTGCCCTGAGGACCTTTCAGAACTTGCACAGACGCCATGTCATAGAACAACTGGTTAGAACCCACTTGTTGCGATACGTAGGATTCATCTGTGTAAACAGACACGCTATTGGACAGCCCGGGACCCGAATAGCCGGTGCCAACGCCTCTGAGCGTGATCTGGCTCGTGCTCGAGGAGGCTGCGAAGGTCACTCCCGGAACCAAAAATTGCAGGTCATGGCTGGTTTCTAAATTGAACGTTTCCAGCTCCTGCCCGCTCACCAAGGTAACGGCGATCGGCACTTCCATGATCGATTGCTCCCGGCGCTGAGCCGTCACGACGACCTCTTCAAGCCCAGATACCTGGGCGAAGGCGGACACGCTGGCTTGTGGTCCGATCGTGCCTAATACAGCCATGCAAGCGAGCGACAAGGGATGTGGAGGACGAAAAGTACGATTAGTCATAAGGCACCTTCTTTATAAGAGTTATGAAGTCAGTGAGCAGCCTTTTATAGCTACTTTATATTCTGAATAGCGCCTTCAGCTTAAAGCAAAGGGGAGACGGGGCCTGTGCCCAGAGAGACAAGCGATGTTTCTGTTAGTGAACACAAGTTAGGGGCTTCTGGACGCCTGCCTGATCCCTCGAGCGCAGGGGGCGCCTCGTGACTCACCACACTCAATCGAAGCTGGCGTCAAATCAAACCGTATCGGGAGTCGTCATACCGCGCGACCGCCCCTTCAAT
>CAXPKH010000060.1:0-8880 GCA_964217615.1 Luminiphilus sp. | reverse complement strand
CCCGCATGTAGCGCGAGTTGTCAAAAGGAATCGTCAACTCCAAGTCGTCAGGCAAACTCGCGTTGATTTGCTCCACTGCCTCATAAACGCGGTCTCCGACTTCTATTTCGCTGGTGCCGGGTTCGGGGTAAATTGGGATGAAAACCACGCGATCTTGGTTGTAGCGCGCGATGCGGGATATCTCCATCGTACCCACTTCCACACTGGCCACATCGCCAAGGCGGATCTCAACCCCGTCTTCTTGTCGGATCAGCATGTTGGCAAAATCCTCTGGCGATTTTGCCTCGCTATTGGTTTGCAGGTTGATGCGCTGGGAGGCACTTTCTGCCTGCCCAAAGGTACCAATCACATTATTGCGAGTGAGCGTCGCGTAGATGTCGTCTGTATCGACGCTTAATGCACTCATGCGCCAAGGATTAAGCCAAATGCGCATCGCCTGGGGCAGTCCGTAGTTCATGGCGCGCTGCACGTCTGGGATCGCTGAAAGGCGGGGGAGGATCTCCCTCTGGATGATATCGCTGACTTCCGCATAAGTGCGTGTTGGCGGGATCAACACCCCGAGATAGAAACTGGCGTAGGGCGTATCGGCCCGGCTAATTTCGATGGCGGGGTCTTCGGTGCCCTCGGGTAGCTCAAAGCGAATTTGACTCAACCGAGTAGATAGCTCGGCGAGCACCTTGGTTGTGTCCTGATTGAGTCGTAACCACAACGTAACCGTGCTGGTGCCTGCAGTGGTTACTGACTCGACAAAGTCGAGGCCAGGTACGCTGCTGGCGACCCGCTCAATAGGTTCGGTGACAAAGCCCTGGACCGTCTCTGCGCTTGCTCCTGGATATGCGGTGACAATGGCAATGGAAGAACTCTCGATGACCGGAAACGAAATGACCGGCAAATTAATTGCCGAGCGAAAGCCCACCAGTAGTAAGCCGATGCAGAGGACAATGGCTACAACCGGTCGCTGAATAAAAATATCGGTCCAGCGAGCACGATGTGTGAGGTCTGTCACCGCTCTGCTGCCGTCTGAATGCTGACCAGCATATCGTCCTTTAGCTTGAAGGCACCTTGGTCAGCTATTGGGTCGTCAACCTGTATGTCACCACGAATAAAAAAGCGGCCGTTTTTTTCACCGCGGACTTCCACGCGTTTGAGGGCGGCGCGATGGGGCAAGTGGTCACCGGTTTCGGACTCCACGATAACAAAGGCATGCGCCCCCTTGGGATCCCAGCGTACGCTGCGCGCTGGGACCGACATCAGGTTTTCGCTGGGCCCTGTAGCGACGGCTACCTGTACCAAAGCGCCATGCTTCAGTGCCGGCGCTTCTAGTTGGGCACGTACATCGTATGTGCGTGTGCCTTCAGAAAAAGCGACTGACACAGCAATCACTGTCGCTGTGCCAACCACCACGCCGCTTATATCTCGAATTTGTACGTTGTTGCCCACCTGGAGTACCGCCAAACCCTGAGGGACTTTGAAATCAATCCATCGCAGTGGCGTTAAACCGGTAAGCGTCGTCAACACCTCGCCGAAGCGCATCAAGTCACCGAGTCGCTGCGGATAAATACCCAAGGCGCCGGTGAACGGCGCACGCACTGTCATGCGGCTCAGCCTCGCCTCCAGAACTGCAATTTGCGCCTTTAGTGAGAGACTTCTTGCCTTCAGGGTATCCAACTGATCCTGCGATACCAGCGCGTCTGCTTCCAGCGTGCGATTGCGTTGGAGCTGCATGTCCACGAGGGAAAGGTCAGCCTCCAGCGCGGTACGCTGCGCTTCGAGGTCATCATCGAATAGCACCAATATGGCTTCACCTTCGGGTACCACGTCGCCACTCTGATAGGGCAGCTCCACCACCCGACCGGCCATCTCTGCAGAAATCACCAGGTGTTCGGGGGAGCGCACGGTGCCGCTGAGGAGACGTGTCGGTCGCCAGATGTCGGCGCGGACGGTGGCTACGGTGATTGATTCCGAGGGCGGCGGGAAGCTCTCCATGAACGCCATGGCTTTTGAAATCTGCAAGAACTTGATGCCCGACAACGCCGCCGTTACCGACAGGCATACGATAATGGTCAGGATCCAGGGGTGCTTTCTCATAACCCAGTGCCTTGTGATCGGTGAGTTATGACGCGAGCTGTTCGGATGCTATGGGGTGATGGCATAGGGTATCTGGTAGCGTTAGTCAGTGGGGGGAACATAGCCCTCGGCCTGATCAAAGTCTTCTCCCGCAAGAAACTTATCCATCTCCCCCATCAAGTAATTTCGTGCCTCTGGGTCCATTAGACTCAGGTGCTTTTCGTTGATAAGCATCGTTTGATGACCTTGCCACTCGAGCCAGGCTTTTTTCGAAACGTGGTCGAAAATATCCTGTCCTTTTGCGCCCGGCAACGGCGGCCGCTCAAGGCCCTCTAGTTCCTCACCGTAGCGGCGGCATTTCACCGTCCTCGCCATCACTCACTCCTTGGTTTGTTTTTCTTTGCCCAGCTGTTCGAGCAGCCTGACAATAGGTGCTGGAAGCCCAACAGATGGCGGCGGGTGCAAACTGAACCATCGTAGATCCTCAGCGTCAACTTTTACGCCCCCTGCGCCGCCATGGTTCTCCGAACATTCAGCCCGTAGCGGTACTCCCTCCAGCTTGAAATGGGTGAAGGTGTGCTGAAAAGGTGCGTCCGGGTACCATGCATCTTCCGGGATATCGAGCTGTTGGACCATCCATAACGCGGCGTCTGTCTGCGTAGAGAACTCTGGTGGCGCCCAAAGCCCTCCCCAAATGCCCTTTGCCGGCCGTTTCTGCAGAAGCACCTTACCGCACCTGCTTGTGACAACCGAGAACCACTTGCGTCTGATAGGCAGCACCTTGGGGGGCTTCTTCCCCGGGTAAGCATCTTGTCGACCGGTTTGTGCGGCCTTGCAGCCACGGCCGAGGGGGCAATCCACGCACGCGGGTCGGGCGCGGGTACAGCAAGTGGCGCCCAGGTCCATGATTGCCTGCGTATAGTCGGCGACTCGTGTTGTCGGGGTGTGGTGCTCAGCGTATTGCCATAGGCGGGCACTGACTGCGCTGCGCCCGGGCCACTCGCCTATTGCGTGGTATCGGGCGAGCACGCGCTTCACATTACCGTCCAGTATCGGTGCTCTTGCGTCCATTGAGAGAGACAGAATGGCGCCCGCTGTGGAGCGACCGATGCCGGGTAATGCCATCAGGCCTTCGAGTTCACGCGGGAACTGACCGCTATGATGGGCACAAATCTGTTGTGCGCAGCGATGCAAATTTCGCGCTCGCGCGTAGTAACCGAGACCGGTCCACAGGTGTAATACCGCGTCTTGCGGCGCCACCGCCAAATCCGATACCGAGGGGAAACGCGACATAAAACGTTCATAAAACGGGATCACCGTAGCGACCTGGGTCTGCTGAAGCATGATTTCTGAGACCCATACGCGGTAAGGGGTCCTGTCCCGTTGCCAGGGCAGATCTGTGCGGCCGTACTGGTCAAACCAAGCCAGCAGAGGTCTAGCGATGGATGCTTGCGTCGTCATGAAGTGGTAAAGCTTCGCAATGAACTCACGAGTCTCTTTCTATACAATGGCGCCCCTAGTGTAGCGCCCGACGCGCGGTATCACCGCGACCCCGGAGAAATAGCATGAGTCACCCACAAACAGGCGATCGTTCGGCAACGATTACCCGTGAGACCCTCGAGACCCAGATTACTGCGACTCTGTGCCTTGACGGTACGGGTCAATGCAAGCTCGATACGGGTCTGCCGTTTCTCGAGCACATGCTGGATCAGATCGCACGCCACGGTCAGGTGGACCTCGATATTTTGGCCAAAGGTGACCTGCATATTGACGCGCACCATACGGTAGAGGATATCGGCATCACATTAGGACAAGCCTTTTACGAGGCAATTGGTGATAAGCGCGGGATCGTGCGTTACGGACACGCCTATGTCCCGCTGGACGAGGCGCTCTCGCGCGTTGTCCTCGACTGCAGTGGCCGACCTGGGCTCGAGTTTCACGTGCCTTTTACCCGAGCCAAAGTGGGTGAGTTCGATGTCGATTTGATCGTGGAGTTCTTTCAGGGGTTTGTGAATCATGCCAAGGTAACGCTGCATATCGATAACCTGCGCGGTCATAATGCGCACCATCAGGCGGAAACTGTTTTCAAAGCCTTTGGCCGGGCATTACGGATGGCCGTAGCACGCGATGCTGGCTTGCAAGGCGTCAGCCCCTCGACCAAAGGGGTGTTGTAGCTCGTGACCCAGCGGGTTGCCGTGATCGATTACGGCATGGGAAATCTGCACTCGGTCGCTAGCGCACTTGAGCATGTCGGCGCCGCGGAAGTCGTCGTCGGCCACGACCATGAGGTAATCCGTGCCGCCGATCGCGTCGTTTTTCCAGGCGTCGGTGCCATCCGCGACTGCCTCGCGGCGATTCGCGATCTTGGCTGTGATCGCTTACTCGATCAGGCCCTCAGGGTAGACAAAAAACCGGTGCTTGCGATCTGTGTCGGTATGCAGGCATTGATGACCCGTTCCGAAGAGAACGGCGGGGTCGATTGTCTCAACGCAATTCCGGGTCGAGTCGTTTTTTTTGGTGAGCAGCATCAGGATGCCGCTGGCGAGCGGCTGAAGGTGCCGCACATGGGTTGGAATCGTGTCGTGCCCGTAAAGGCCCATCCATTGTGGTGGGGCATCGACCCGGGTACGCGGTTCTATTTTGTGCATAGCTATCACGTGGTGCCTAATGACCCCGCTGTCATCGCTGCGCATTTCGAATACGGGGTGAATGGTTGCGCAGCGATCGCTGCCGATAACCTGTTTGCGACCCAGTTTCACCCTGAAAAAAGCCATGAGGCCGGGCTGCAGTTGCTTAAAAACTTTCTGACATGGGACGGAAAATGCTCGTAATACCTGCCATCGATCTGAAGGAAGGGCAGTGCGTCAGACTGCGTCAGGGCGATATGGCAGACAGCACGGTCTTTTCTGATGACCCCGTCGCTATGGCGGCACGTTGGGATACCGAAGGCGCGCGGCGCTTACACCTGGTCGATCTCGATGGCGCGTTTGCGGGCAAACCGGTTAATGCGGGGATCATTGAATCCATTTCTAAAAGACTCCCCGACTTACCTATTCAAATCGGCGGTGGCATCCGTAGCCTTGAAACCATTGCCCGTTATCTCGAGGCGGGTGTGCGGTACGCGATCATCGGCACTATGGCAGCGAAAAACCCCGAGTTTGTGCGCGAGGCCTGCGCCGAGTTTCCAGATCATATTATCGTCGGTATCGATGCCCGCGGCGGGCGTGTCGCGGTTGAAGGCTGGGCCAGTGAGAGCGAAATAGAAGCCACTGATCTCGCCAAACGTTTCGCGGACGTCGGGGTTCATGCCGTGGTTTACACCGACATCGACCGTGACGGCATGATGCAGGGTGCCAATGTGTCGTCCACGGTGGCGCTGGCCAAGCACGCCCGACTCCCTGTGATTGCGTCGGGGGGTATCAGTAACCTCGACGATATCCGCGCGTTGATGGCGCATGCGGCGGACGGGATCTGCGGGGCGATCACCGGGCGCGCTATCTATGAGGGCGCGCTCGATCTGGGTGCGGCGCAGGCTATGGTTGACGCATTTTTGAGCACGGGCTGATGGCACTGGCAAAGCGCATTATTCCCTGTCTCGACGTCGATCAGGGCCGCGTGGTGAAGGGTGTTAATTTCGTGGGTATTCGCGATGCCGGCGATCCGGTCGAAATTGCCCGTCGCTATAACGAAGCGGGCGCGGACGAGATTACCTTTTTGGACATCACTGCCAGCCATGAGGAGCGTGATACGACGGTGCATACCGTTGAGCAGATTGCGCGCGAGGTGTTTATCCCGCTTACGGTTGGTGGTGGTATTCGCTCATTGCAAGATATCCGAACCTTGTTGAACGCGGGAGCCGATAAAGTCAGTATCAACACGGCGGCGATTCATCGTCCGGAACTGGTAGCAGAGGCAGCGGCGCGTTTTGGCTCCCAATGTATCGTTGTGGCGATTGATGTGAAGCGTGTGCCCAGCGAGGACGCCGAACCCCGTTATGAGCTGTTCACCCATGGTGGACGCAAGCCAACGGGTATCGAGGCGGTTTTTTGGGCAGCGAAAATGGCGGCGCTGGGCGCGGGTGAAGTGCTGTTGACCAGTATGGATCGTGACGGTACGCGAGACGGATTCGAGCTGACGATAACCCGCGCGATCACAGATGCTGTGGATATTCCCGTGATAGCCTCAGGCGGTGTGGGGTCTCTGCAGCATCTTGCAGACGGTGTTATTCAGGGTGGAGCAGATGCCGTACTTGCGGCCAGTATCTTTCACTTTGGCGAGTACACTATTGGCGAAGCTAAGGAGTTCATGGCCAATCAGGGCATTCCCATGCGCCTCTGAGCCGTGACCGGCCAAGCCGGTCTCTAATGATGCATAGCCATGGCTAACCGACGCTTTTGAACAAAAGAATGTTGGGCGTCAGTCCTTTAGGGCAATTTTGTCCGCCACCTCATCTGCCGGAGAGACCGGGAGGGTATCGGGTTTCAGCAGGTTTATGCCACGAAGCAAAGTCAGAGCCTCGTACAGCTGGTTGTCGTTATTGCGCAGCTCGGTCAGGGATTCACTCTCGGATTGAGCATCCGCAGCATCCTCCGCTGCCAGACTTCCCTGAAGATCGGCTTCCTTGGTGCGGCGCCTTGACTCAACGCTTTTGACCTCGGCCCTCTCGACCACGATGTCGGGGACAATGCCCTCCGCCTGAATAGAGCGACCATTGGGTGTGTAATAGCGCGCGGTTGTCAGTTTGACAGCGCGGGTGTCAGATATGGGGAGTATGGTTTGTACCGAGCCCTTGCCAAAGCTGCGCGTACCCATGATGACGGCGCGCCGGCGGTCCTGTAGTGCGCCGGCAACAATTTCCGAAGCGCTTGCAGAGCCGCCGTTAATAAGCACCACGATCGGCAAGCCATCGAGCAAATCACCCGCCGCAGCCTCAAAGGATTCCGCAGCTTGCGGATGGCGCCCTTCCGTGTAAACCACCAAACCACCGTCGAGGAAGGCCCCTGCCATGTCGACACTCGCCCCCAGTACACCACCGGGGTTGTTGCGCAGGTCCAGCGCGACACCTTTCAGCGTGCCTTCAGCAACGGCTTTTTCGAGAATTGCGATGGCTTCCTGACCGGTATCCTTCTGGAATTGCGACGCGCGCAGCCACAGGTAGCCCTCCATCAGTTCTCTGCTACGCACGCTCGGCACTTTGATAATGTCGCGGATTACCGTGACCTCGAAGGGCTCAGCAACCCCGCGCCGCCCGATAGTCAGTAACACCTCTGAGCCGATGGGGCCGCGCATCAGATCCACCGAGCGATCGACCGGGAGGTCGCGGATTGAATCGCCATCGATTTTGAGAATTACATCGCCGGCCTGCAGCCCGGCATCCTCTGCCGGAGAGCCGTCAATGGGCGCGATGATGGTGATGTAACCACCATCCTGACCAATTTCAATGCCGAGGCCGCTAAACTCACCCTGTGTGGTTTCCTGCAACGAGTCATAGGCTTTCTCTTTGAGGAAAACCGAGTGGGGGTCGAGCCCCGACAGCATTCCCTGAACGGCGAGTTCGAACAAGTGGCTGTCTGGCACTGACTCGACATAGCCTTGTCGGATCTGATTGAACACGTCGGCAAACATCTGCAGTTCTTCGAGTGGTAAGGCTTGTCGCTCTTCGCTATTGCTGTGGTGGGGGTCTTCCGGCGCACCAGAAATTTCCTCGGCACCGAGCGGCAGTACCATGAAGGCGATTAACAGCCCTACAACGGATAATCGGGGCAACGTGGTCATAGGTGACACCTGAGTGACTGGGACCGGTATGTTAACTGATTCCGCTGGCAACACTCAGCGGAGAAACCAGTCGTCAGGATCCACGGGCTCCCCCTGGTAGCGGATTTCAAAATACAAACCGCTCACTTCACTGCCCCCGCTGGCACCGGCCCGACTCAGCATCTCACCAGCGCTGACCCAATCACCGACTGCGCGCAACAGGCTGTGATTTTGTGCGTAAAGGGATAGCCAGCCGTCTCCATGGTCTACCACGAGCAGTAGACCCTGGCCCCTGAGCCAATCGGCAAAGATCACTCGGCCACCATGAACCGCCCTAACCGGTTCCCCTTGCTCGGCGGGGATAAGCCAGCCGCGCCAGTGCAGATCGGCATTGCGAACCGCGCCGAAGCGGTTAAGCGGTGCGCCTTCGATCGGCATTGCAAGTTGACCTTTTAACTCGGCAAAGGGCTGTACAGTTGGTGGCTCGGGGAGGGTGATTGCCTGCAGTTCTGTAAGCAGTCTATTGAGCCTTTCACGGTCTTGGATGAGGGTATCAAGCTGCTGTTGGTCCTGCTCCAGCTGGCTATTGATGCGGGCGATGGTTTGTCGGCGTGTAGCTTGTTGCGTCGCCAGCTGCTCCCGGGTCTCGGCGATGGCCGCCGTGCGCGCCGTCAGATCTTTTTCCGTGCCTTCAATGGCGCTCACCTGAGCGGCTATATGCTCCAGTCCACGCTGATATTCCTCGATGTTTTCCTGTTGCGCTTGCAGAATCAGTCGATAGTAGGCCAGATGCCGGGCAGTTTGCTGCGGATCCTGATCGCCGAGCCAAACCCGCAGGCCGCCACCCTGTTGCAGCATCCACAATTGTTGAATCCCGCCATCGATATCGGCTTCAAGGCGAGCTTGGTTCTCTCTCATAAGGTCGTTCTCACTGAGCAGCGACGCCAATGTTGCCTGCAGTACCTGTTTTTCATCGATCAATCGGTTCAGCTGCTGATCGAGGCTACCAATGTACTGCTCGGTGTCACGCAAAGTATCCTGAAGGTCATCGCGCGCCTC
>CAXPKH010000059.1:0-29544 GCA_964217615.1 Luminiphilus sp. | reverse complement strand
CACCTCGGCCGAATGAACCAGTGAATCCAGGCAGCACGAAAACTCAGGTAGGCCTGCTTTACCCAAAACGGACGGAGATCCTCTCTCATGAAAGTGCTGTCTTCACTCGACCCTCTTACCTCGGCGTATGATGGCAAGGTGACTATGACTGCGCAAACAACCCGAGCAAGCCATCACGATAACGGGATCGTCACGGATCAAGCGAGCCCCCACCCAGACCTGTTGCCGGTAGTGCGCCATCATATTAAGCATCCCTGGCGCAAACCCTGCCCGGAACACACCCGCCACGCCTTTCTGGTGCTGCAAAAAGCCCTCGTAGGGCAACCTCGCCCGTTGGTGCTGGATTCATTTTGCGGCACGGGCATGAGTACCGCCTTGCTGGCTCGCCGCTATCCCGACAGCTTCGTGGTAGGGATCGACCAATCGGCGCATCGTTTAGCCAAACATCAAAGCGCGGATCTGGATAATTACCTTTTGCTGCGGGCCGAAGCGGAATCTTTCTGGCGCTGTCTGGTCGATGCCAACGTCCAACTGCAAGCACACTGGATCCTCTACCCCAATCCCTGGCCCAAGGCCGCCCAGCTTAAACGCCGCGTGCACGGCCACGGCGCCTTTCCCTTGCTCTCAAAGCTGAGAGGGTCACTGGAAATGCGAACGAATTGGGATGTTTTTGCAACGGAGTTTGCACAGGCAGCCACGCAAATAGGCTTTTCAGGGGAATATGAGCGCTTTACCCCCTCATCGCCGCTGAGCCTCTTTGAAAAGAAATACACTGAACGCGGTCACAAATTGTGGCGTTTTCACGGGGAATTCTGCCGCTAGCAGAATACAAGAGCCTGAGATACCCTGCGCAACCCGCAGGCTCATTCCCGATCAATAAAGGGGATCAACCATGACAGCGACCCAGCGTGACGGCATCGAACAGATGCGCAATGGCGACCCCATCTGGGAGCGCATCCGCAACGAAACGCGCGAAGCAGCCAATGCCGAACCCATCTTAGCGAGCTTTTTACACGCCACTATTCTCAATCATGACGAGCTGGAGTGCGCGCTCAGCTTTCATCTCGCAAACTTGCTCGACAGCCCCTCCGCCCCCGCGATGATGTTGCGCGAGGTGATTCTCGAAGCCCTGAGGGACGATGGCAGTATCCGGTGCGCTATTCGGGATGACCTCAATGCCATTCTCGATCGCGATTCGGCCTGTCACGAACTTTACATTCCGTTCCTCTATTTCAAAGGCTTTCAGGCGCTGCAAATTCATCGCGTCGGTCACTGGCTCTGGGAGCACGAGCGACAGCCGTTGGCACATTTTTTACAAAGCCAAATGGCACGACAGTTTGGTATTGATATTCATCCCGCTGCGCGGTTTGGACACGGCATCATGCTCGACCACGCGACGGGCCTGGTAGTCGGCGAAACTGCGGTGGTGGGCAATCGTGTATCGATCCTTCAGTCGGTAACACTCGGCGGAACGGGTAAAGAGGATGGCGATCGACATCCAAAAATTGCCGACGGCGTGTTGATCAGTGCAGGCGCCAAAATTCTGGGCAATATCCGCGTTGGGGAAGGCGCCAAAGTGGGAGCAGGGTCGGTAGTCCTGCAAGACGTTCCCGCACATACCACGGTGGCAGGCGTGCCTGCCCGGGTAGTGGGACGGCCCACCTCCAACTCACCGGCGCTGGATATGGATCACGCGATTCCTGAATCTCAGTGGTAAGCGGGGGATAACTCCGTTACCGCGTCGACCATTGCCGCAACATGTTCAGGATCAATCCCCGGCGTAATGCCATGGCCCAAATTGAAGATGTGGCCACTGCCTTCGCCATAGGCCGTGAGAATCTGGCCGACCTCGGCACGAATCCTGTCGGGGGACGCATTGAGTAGCGTCGGATCCATATTGCCCTGCAAGGCCACTTGATGTCCCACTCGCGCGCGCGCCTGAGCGATGTCCGTGGTCCAGTCGAGACCGACGGCATCGGCGCCACATTCAGCAATCGCCTCTAGCCATTGACCTCCACCTTTGGTGAAGACAATGACCGGCACCCGGCGGCCATCAGCCTCTCGGGGCAGCTGCTCGATGATCTCGGTCATATACCGAAGAGAAAACTCCCGGTAGGCATCGTGGCTCAGAGACCCTCCCCAGGTGTCAAAAATCTGCAGCGCCTGGGCACCGTGGCGCACCTGTTCTGCAAGATAGACCGCCACGGACTGCGCCAGTTTTGAGAGGAGCTGATGCATCACCGCCGGCTCGTTAAATGCCAGAGACTTGACCTTAGCAAAATCTTTGCTGGAGCCACCCTCGACCATGTAGGTCGCCAAGGTCCAAGGGCTACCGGCAAATCCGATTAGCGGCACGCTACCCTTGAGCTCCTGGCGTATCAGCGCGACCGCATCCATCACATAGCCCAGTTCGTTGGCGGCACGCGCAGGATCAAGCGCCGCAATGTCCGCGGCAGAGGAGACGGGCCGCTCAAACCGGGGGCCCTCGCCCTCAGAAAAGTAGAGCCCAAGACCGAGAGCGTCCGGCACCGTGAGGATGTCGGAGAAAAGAATCGCCGCATCCATGGCATACCGCCTAAGCGGCTGCAGTGTGACTTCGCAAGCCAGCTCCGGATTAGTACACAAACCCATAAAGCTACCTGCTTCGGCTCGGGTAGCGCGATATTCGGGGAGGTAGCGCCCCGCCTGACGCATCATCCACACGGGCGTCCGATCGACGGGTTCCCGCAATAATGCCCGCAGAAACCGGTCGTTGTTCAAACTGGTCATGCTATCGACTCTCTCTTTTCTCTTCTTTTTATGGCTTTTTTGTGTGGCCGAGCACAGCCGACCTTTCGGCGCAGCGCGACCTGTACCCTATAGTTTTAGTTACACGCCAAGATAATCCAGAATCCCCTCGGCCGCCTGACGACCCTCCCAAATGGCCGTCACCACCAGATCCGACCCCCGAACCATATCACCTCCCGCGAAGATCTTGGGATTGGCGGTCTGAAATTTGAAGGCTTGATGCTCGGGAGCGATGACACCGTCCCAATCATTACAGGTGACACCAACATCGGCGAACCAGTCCGCAGGGTCCGGCTGAAACCCAAAGGCCATGATGATCGCGTCGGCCTCAATAACAACCTCGCTGCCCGGTACCGACTCCGGACGACGACGGCCATCGGGCCCCGGCTCACCCAAGCGGGTCTCTACCACTTTGATACCGATAGCCTCGCCAAAATAATCCATCACCTCAACCGGCTGACGATTAAACAAAAACTGCACGCCCTCCTCTTTGGCGTTCGCCACTTCCCGCCGCGACCCCGGCATGTTTTCTTCGTCCCGGCGGTAAACGCAGTAGACCCTGTCAGCCTGTTGTCGGACTGCAGTGCGCACGCAATCCATCGCAGTATCTCCCCCTCCGAGCACCACTACAGTTTTTTCTCGCAGGTCGATGTATTCATCGGGTTCTCGGGGGTAATCCATTTTTTCGTTCACGTTGGAAATAAGATAATCCAGCGCTTTGTAAACACCGGGCAGGTCCTCACCGGGGAAGCCCCCTGCCATCGCCTTGTAGGTGCCCATACCCAAAAACACCGCATCGTAATCGGCAAGCAGCTGGTCGATCGTGATATCACGACCAATCTCGGTATTGAGCCGAAACTCAATACCCATTCCCTCAAAGACCTCTCGGCGACGCTGCATCACCTGTTTTTCCAGCTTGAACTGCGGAATACCGAAGGTCAGTAAGCCACCTATTTCCGGGTAACGATCAAAGACAACCGCCTTCACGCCGTTGCGCGTGAGAATGTCAGCGCAACCAAGACCAGCAGGGCCCGCGCCAATAATCGCCACTTTTTTATCGGTGGGAACGACGTCTGAAAGATCGGGTCGCCATCCCATGGCCAGCGCCGTATCGGTGATGTATTTTTCCGAGTTGCCAATGGTTACCGCGCCGAAACCCTCATTCAGGGTGCAGGCGCCCTCGCACAAGCGATCTTGCGGGCAGACACGGCCACACACCTCAGGCAACGTGTTGGTTTGGTGGCTCAGCTCCGCGGCCTCAAAAAGGTTGCCCTCGGCGAGCAGCTTCAACCAGTTGGGGATGAAATTGTGCACCGGGCATTTCCACTCGCAGTAGGGATTGCCACACTCGAGGCATCGATGGGACTGCTCTGCCGCCTGCGCCTGCGTGTAAGGATCATAAATCTCTACAAACGCCTCGGTTCTGACCTCCATGCCTTTTTTACCGGGGTCTCTGCGATCGACATCGAGAAACTGAAACGGATTGGCCAGTCGGGTACTCATGATTTATCGCGCCTCAGTCCGTATCCCGCAGCCGCGAGAGAAGTTGATTGATATCTGCGGCCTTCGGTTTTACCAGCCAGAATTTGCCCACGTAATCTTCGAAATTCTCCAGCAGGTGCGCGCCCCACGCGGAGCCTGTCTCGGTAACGAACTCGCGGATATTATCCCGCAGGAAGTGGCGATGGGCTTCCATCGATTCGGCCGCCACGCGATGAATCTCGACCAGTTCGCTGTTATACCGGTCGATAAACGCGCGGTCCTCATCCAGCACAAAGGCTAACCCACCTGTCATCCCCGCGCCAAAATTGACCCCAGTCGGACCCAGCACCGTCACCAAGCCCCCCGTCATGTATTCGCAGCAATGGTCGCCGGCTCCCTCAATCACCGCATGAGCACCGGAATTGCGCACAGCAAACCGTTCGCCCGCAACGCCGGCGGCAAAAAGTCGTCCGCCGGTCGCTCCATACAGGCAGGTATTGCCGACAATGCTGGTAACACGACTCTCAAAGCGGCTACCTTTTGGAGGCGACACGACCAGCTTGCCACCGGCCATCCCCTTACCGACATAGTCAGTGCAGTCGCCTTCGAGGTACATATGCAAACCGCCCGCATTCCAGACCCCGAAGCTCTGACCTGCCGTGCCCGTCAGGTTAATGACCACCGGGCTGGATTCCATGCCGTTATTCCCGTGGCGCTTAGCGATTTCCCCAGACAAACGTGCGCCAATTGAGCGATCGCAATTGGTCAGCGAGTAAGAAAACGTTCCGCCGCTGGCACTTTCAATCGAGGGCAATATGTCGGCGACCATCTGGTTGGCCTTTTCCCCAGCGTCGAACGGATCATTACTACTGACCTGACAGTACTGAGGTTGGTCTACCGCGTCCTCGTCAACCCAGAGGATCGGATCGAGATCGAGGCTCTGCTGTTTCGATGTCTCGCCGGGCAAACGCTCCAGCAGATCAACGCGCCCAATCAAATCCTCAAGTTTGCTGACGCCTAACTTGGCAAGCCATTCTCGCGTCTCGATGGCCACAAAAGTAAAGAAATTGACGACACGCTCAACATCACCCACAAAATGGGTCTGCCGCAGCGTCGCGTTCTGTGTCGCAACACCCGTCGCGCAGTTATTGAGATGACAAATGCGCAAGTATTTGCAGCCCATCGCCACCATCGGCGCGGTGCCAAAGCCAAAACTTTCTGCGCCGAGAATCGCTGCCTTGACCACATCGAGCCCGGTCTTCATGCCGCCATCCGCCTGCAGCCTAACTTTTCCTCTGAGGCGATTACCCCGAAGCGTTTGCTGGACTTCGGCGATACCCAGTTCCCAAGGTGAACCCGCGTAACGGATTGATGTAAGCGGACTGGCAGCCGTGCCGCCGTCATAACCCGAGATGGTAATAAGGTCGGCATAGGCCTTGGTCACACCCGCAGCAATGGTCCCAACACCCGGCTCCGACACCAGCTTCACCGAGACCAGCGCGTCCGGGTTGACCTGCTTCAGATCAAAAATCAGCTGGGCTAGGTCTTCAATTGAATAAATATCGTGGTGTGGCGGCGGAGAAATGAGTGTTACCCCCGGCACCGAGTAACGCAGCCGCGCGATCAAATCATTGACCTTTCCGCCGGGCAACTGACCACCCTCTCCGGGCTTGGCACCCTGCGCCACTTTGATCTGCAGTACCTCGGCGTTCACCAGATAATGGGGAGTCACGCCAAAGCGACCCGAGGCTATCTGCTTGATCTTGGAGACGCGGTTGGTGCCATAGCGATCAGGATCCTCGCCACCCTCGCCACTGTTGGAACGAGCGCCGATCTGATTCATCCCCATCGCCAACGCTTCATGGGCCTCGGGCGAGAGTGCTCCCAAAGACATTCCCGCAGAATCGAAACGTCGCAGAATGTCCTCGATGGGCTCCACCTCTTCGAGTGGTAAGGGTGTATCAGAGAGCTTTAAAGCCAACAGATCGCGTAGTGCAGCCACCGGACGCTCGTTGCAATGCGCCGCGTAGCGCAGATAGTCCGCGTAATCACCGCTGATAACGGCCGCCTGAAGACTCATCACCACATCCGGGTTGTAAGCGTGGTACTCGCCGCCGTGCACGTACTTCAGCAAACCCCCTTGGTCGATGGTTTTACGTCGCGATCGCGCGCGACTGGCAACCTGCCACTGGTCTTTTTCCAACTGGTCCAGCGATAAACCACCGACGCGTGAGGTCACCCCGGCAAAGGCCACGTCAACCAGCTCCGCATCCAAACCCACGGCCTCGAACAATTGCGCGCCGCGATAGGAGTTCACTGCGGAAATGCCCATCTTGGACATGATCTTCAGCAGCCCTTTGTTAATCCCCTTGCGGAAATTCTTCTGACAAACCTGAGGGTCGCCCAACAGCTCGCCGCGTGACAGCAGGTCCTCAATGACACTGTAAGCGAGATAGGGGTAGACCGCCGTCGCACCAAATCCGAGCAAACAGGCCAAATGATGCGAATCCCTGGCACTACCCGATTCCACGATCAGGTTACATTCCGCCCGCAATCCCATGCGTATCAGATGATGGTGCACCGCCCCAGTTGCCAACAGACTGTGCAGTGGTACGCGGCTCTCACCGATCCCGCGGTCAGAAAGAATAATAATCGTGCCGCGTTCGCGGACTGCCGCCTCGGCACTGCTGCAAACCGCCTCCAGCGCCTGTCGCAAATTGCACTCGGCTGGGTCATAGGTGACATCGATAACGACGCTACGAAAGCTGTCCTCGGCCAGAGACAGGATCGACTGGAATTTTGATTGGGATAGCACTGGCGAGGTCAGGCTAATGCGTCGCGCGTGCTCCTCAGACTCGGTAAATAGGTTGCGCTCCGGCCCCAGGTCCACTTCCAGCGACATCACAATGGATTCTCGCAGCGGGTCTATCGGCGGGTTGGTTACCTGAGCAAATTTCTGTCGAAAATAATCGTAGAGGGAGCGTTCGTGTCGCGACAGCACCGCCATCGGCGTGTCGTCTCCCATAGATCCCACGGCCTCGTTTCCTGACTCAGCCAGGGGTCTGAGCACCTGGTCTCGCTCCTCAAAGCTGACCTGAAACATTTTTTGGTAAACATCGAGTTCGGCGCCGGAGATTGCCGCCACCGACTCACCCACAAAGCTGCCCTCAATCAGGCGCGCATTTTGGCGCAACCACTGCTTGTAGGGCTGACGGGCTTTGAGAAGCTCGTCAATATCGCGGGTATGCAGCACCTTGCCCTCATGGGTATCGACCACCAAAATTTGGCCCGGACCGACTCTGCCTTTGGCAATTACCTCCTTAGGTTTATAGCCATGCGTGCCAATTTCCGAAGCAAGCGTGATGAACCCATCGTCTGTGGTGACCCAACGCGCAGGCCTCAGGCCGTTGCGGTCCAGTAGGCAGCAAGCGTATCGCCCATCTGTCAGGACAATGCCTGCGGGGCCGTCCCAAGGCTCCATATGCATCGCGTTATATTGATAAAACGCCTTGAGATCGGGATCGATGCCTTCGATGTTCTGCCACGCCGGCGGGATAAGCATGCGCAACGCCCGGGGCAACTCGACGCCGCCCGTGGTAAGGAGCTCCAACATATTGTCGAGACTGGAAGAATCCGAGCCCTCGGTGTTGACCAGCGGCGCCAGATCTTGCAGGCCTGGCAACAGTGGCGACGCCAACTTCGAAGTCCTCGCCCGGGACCAGCTCCGATTGCCCTCAATGGTGTTGATTTCACCGTTATGCGCCAACATTCTGAAGGGTTGTGCAAGTGGCCAACGAGGCAGGGTGTTGGTGGAAAAGCGCTGATGAAAAACGCAGATCGCAGTGGCCAGCATTGGGTTATGCAGGTCGGGGTAAAACCGCGCCAAATCCGCTGGCATCACCAGCCCTTTGTATGAAATGACCCGGTCAGACAGGCTACAAATATAAAAATCGGGATCTGACGTGATCGCCATTTCTGCCTTTCGACGCGCAGTAAAAAGCTTGCCCAGACAGAGGTCGTGATCAATGCCATCGGCATTAACAAAAATCTGCTCTATGCGCGGCAACTGGTCCAGCGCGATTTCGCCACAAACACCGGTATCAATCGGCACCTCTCGCCAGCCATAGATGCCAAGCCCCTCGGCCTCGAGCGCTTCCTCCATCGCCTTACGAGCAACCCCTTGGCGCTCAATGTCTTGACTGAGAAAGACCATGCCCACGGCATAGTGGTCGCCCAGTTCAACCCCTAACGCGGCGTGTGCCTCACTGCGCATAAACGCATCGGGCATTTGCATGAGCAAACCGCATCCGTCCCCGGTCCGACCATCTGCGGCGATACCGCCGCGATGAGTCATGCAGGTCAGGGATTCAATAGCCGTTTGTAGCAGGCGATGGCTAGCCTCACCCTCTACATGGGCGATCAAACCAAATCCACAGTTATCCCGAAACTCTTCGGGGCGGTAAAGACCGCGCGAGACCGCCGCCTGTTCTGGTGCGGCGCCCGCTTCAGCATGATGACTCATAACACGTTTCGCTATTGCGCCGGCGCTCGCGGCCGGCGAAACCGCCCTTTATGGGCTTAGAACAAAGGGGGGCGTAGTTTACACACCCAACAGAAGGCACTCAATTGGCGGCAAGTTCGCCGATCAGGCGGCGATCACACCCGCAATCTCTTCCACCGTGACACTGTCTGTGATCCAGGGAGCACCCAGACCACCCAGTAAAATATAGCGAATTTTACCGGCAGACACTTTTTTATCGCTCCCCATTGCCTCGAGGAAATCAGCAGCAGAGTGGCCGACCGGCGGCGCACTGGGCAAACCCACCGATTCATTAAATTCGACAAGTTGCTGAACCACCGAGGGCGCAAGATCGCCGCGATGCGCTGATATTCGGGCAGCCATGACCATACCCGCCGCCACCGCTTCCCCGTGCAGCCAATCACCGTAACCCTGCATCCGTTCAATCGCGTGACCAAAAGTATGGCCAAAGTTCAGGTGGGCACGAACCCCTGCCTCGCGCTCGTCGGCGGCAACGATAGCTGCCTTGATTTCACAACTTCGCTTGACGGCTACAGCGACCGTCGCCATCTCGCGATGCTTCAGAGAATCCCGGTTGCGCACCAGCCAATCAAAAAACTCCCCGTCGCTAATCAGGCCATATTTCACGACCTCGGCGAGACCGGCTGAATATTCTCGCTCTGGAAGGGTGAGTAGCGTATCCAAGTCAATCATGACTCGCATAGGCTGATGGAAGGCGCCGATCAGGTTTTTCCCCATCGCATGATTCACGCCGGTTTTGCCGCCGACAGAGGAATCAACCTGCGCAAGCAGTGTTGTCGGCACCTGAAGAAAATCTGCGCCACGCAAGAAACAGGCCGCAGCAAAGCCAGTCATATCACCGACCACACCGCCGCCCAAAGCGATAAAGAGGCTCTGCCGCTCATGCCGGGCTTCCAGTGCGGCGTCCAGAATGCGCTCGATTGATTGCATGTGCTTGTGGCGCTCACCCGAGGGCAGCACGACTTCTGTCAGGTGCGCTACCTGCGACAGGCCTCGTTTTAGCTGATCCAAGTAGATGGGTCCCACCTGATCATCGGTAACAACAACCACTCCCCGATTGCCTACGATCTCTCGCCAGCGCTCTGCATCGTCAAGCAATCCTCGTCCAATCTGGATAGCGTAGCTCCGATCGCTGACCGCCGAGCCAAGATCGACATGAACGGTATGGTCGGAATCGAACATGGATGTTTACTCCCGAGATTCTGCTCAGTCTGCGGCCAAGGGCAATAGCGAGCGTGCCAGCAATTGTTCCTGAATTTGCCGGGCAACTCTACGGGCATTACCGCTACTCGCAGAGACAATGACATCGGCCAACGCACGGTATAACGGCTCGCGCTCCGCCATCAGCTTTTGCAGGGTTGCCTCGCGATCGCCGCCGGCAAGCAAAGGCCGCCCGTCACCCGAACCGGTTCTTTTGAGCTGCTGTTCTAAGGTCACATCAAGATAAATGACCACACCGCTCTCCGACATCAGCTGACGATTAACGGCTGTAACGACGGCACCGCCACCCGTCGCGATGACGACTTGCGATCGCTCTGCCAGGTCGCTCAGCACCGCGGCCTCGCGACGCCGGAAGCCGGCCTCGCCCTCCACATCAAAAATCCATGGGATATCGGCACCGCAGCGCGCCTCAATCTCTGCATCGCTATCAACGAAGCTGCAACCCAATAGGTTGGCGAGCACCTTGCCAACGGTGGACTTGCCCGACCCCATTGGGCCGATCATGAACAAACGAAAGTCCTGGCTCGTCTCCGACATTACCGAGGCAATCAGTTAACCAACGCCTCAGAGAGAATTCTGGGAGTGATAAAAATAAGTGTCTCTGTTTTCTGCTGGGTATTGGCTTTACTTTTGAACAGATTGCCCAGGTAGGGGATATCGCCGAGTAGCGGCACTTTTTCGACCTTTACCAACTCCTCGTTCCTGAATACCCCGCCCAGCACTACGGTTTCGCCATTGCCAACCAACACTTGCGTGGTGAGCTCCGTCGTATCAATAGTGGGGATGAGTCCGCCATTGCCACTGGGCACCAATTCTCCAACCGAATCCTGATTGACCACCAAGTCGAGCAGAATTCGGTCATCGGGCGTGATATTGGGTGTCACCTCCAGCTTTAATACCGCCTCTTTAAATGCCGTTGTGGTGGCGCCTGAGGCCGCACCCTCCTGATAGGGAATCTCGGTACCTGACTTGATGCTGGCTTTCTGCTTGTCGCCCGTAATCAACTTGGGTTGGGAAACCACCTCACCTTCACCCGATGCTTCCAACGCCGACAGCTCCGCCGTGAGAAAAAGATCCGTGGAAGTAAAGCCAACGGCAAACCCAGAAGTCCTCGCTGACACCCCCAAATCGACAAAGGGCGCAGTCGGCATCTGCACTGGGCTGTTCCCGGCAATCATCTGACTATTAAGGCTGGTCACACTCGCGGTATCCCCGGCAACGGAGGTGAACTTATCTCCATCAACATTGAGATAACCTCCCCCCCACCTGATACCCAGCTGCTGATCAATGTTAGAGGAAGCGATGACGATTCTCGCTTCTATCATGACCTGCCGAATAGGGATATCGACCTTTTCGATGAGGTCGCGAATCTCGGCCAGTTTTGCGGCGGTGTCCGTCACCAAAATCGAGTTGGTACGCTCGTCAACCACCACTGAGCCCCGCTCGGAAATCAAGGATCCACCTTCTTCCGATCCCGCGTCGAACAGGCTGACGACATTAACCGCCTTCGCGTAGCGGATACGAATGAATTCTGATTGCAGCGGAGCAAGCTCGGCTAACTGCTTGTTGGCCTCTATCTCGAGCCTCTCCCTCTCGGCAATCTCTTGCGCAGGAGCGACCATCAATACGTTACCAATCTTTCGGCTATCGAGACCCCGCGTCTTGAGCACCAGATCCAAGGCCTGATCCCACGGCACATTTTGCAACCGGAGGGTGATGTTCCCGGTGACGGAGTCGGATGCCACCAGATTAAGCTCGGTAAAGTCTGCAATTAACTGTAGTACCGACCGCACTTCGATATTCTGAAAATTTAGGGAAATACGATCGCCGACATAGTTAAACTCATTTAAACGCTCGCGTTTCTCTTCGGGTGTCATTGGGGCGACTGCAAGGACATATTCGTTACCCGTCTGGTAAGCGAGGTAGTCAAAGCGGCCATCCGCATGCAATTGAAGGCGTGTTCCGCGCTCCGTTGTGGTCACCTCAACCCTTTGCACCGGCGTTGCAAAATCCGTCACGTCAAAGCGTCGGATCAATGTCTCCCGGACATTGGTATTCATAAATTGCAGGGTAATCTGGCCACCTTCGCTGAAGATGCTGGCATCGACAGCGGGATTACTCAGCGTGAGCACCAGCAAACCCTCACCGTCGGGAGAGCGCTGGAACGTCAAATCAGTAATCTCTGAAACCACGCGCTCAACGCGATTAGCGTCATTGCGAAGCACATCGGTCGTTGTCGGCGTCAGAGCGACCTCGCGGGCGTCGCGGCCCACACGAAGTATCAGTCTGCGGCCAGAAATCTCACTTTCAAAAGGCACAAGCTCAACGAGATTAACGATCAGTCGGGTCCGGTCCCCGGACTCCAGTACCATGACACTCGTGGCATTGGGTTGCGATAACGGAAATCGCTTTTCCTGCAGAGCACTCCGGGTTTGCGGCAAATCCACCACGATGCGCGCGGGCTCTTCGATGGTGTAGCTCTCCAGGTCCGCTGAGGGCGGCTCGTCAAACGTCAGCTGTACTTCAAGTCTGGCGCCAGGCTGAGAAGCAAACGCGATGTCCTCAATAACCGCTCCATTGGCAATACTGGTCATGGCCCAAAGGCACGCAGTGCAAAGGCATCGCCAGGCGGTGCGGCCGCTGGCATGACCTATGCTGGAATATGATTTCTTCATATCTGCCTCTCCCCGGCTCACGTCCCTGAGAGCTCTATGGTTCTGGGTCGCTCAACCCAACCGTCGTCGGTTCCGTCCGAGACAATTTCTATCACGGCAATAAACGCAGCACCCATGTCGACGATCCTACCGTGGTCTCGACCTAGGAAGTCACCCACCTGAACACGATGGATACCCCCTTCCGGGTCTTTGATCAATGTCCAATCCTGTCCATTTCGCTCCAGCGACCCCACCATGACCAGCGAATCCAGCGTGAATTGCTCCAGAAATTCTCTGGGTCTTATCGGGTCTGGCCTCAAGGCTGCTCGCGCAGATAACGCCGCCAGTTGTCGAATATCAATGGGGGGATCGAACGGACTGCGCAGTGTAGCCGCAGAGTAGGCAAATGCCTCGTAGGGCTCAAACGTTGGGATAGGCTCGATAAAACCCCCAGGGGCGGCGCGTTTCTCAGCCATGAAAGCGTCCAACTCCTCCATCCCCTGTTCGGCGCAAGACACCAATAAAGCGGTAAAGCTCCACAGCAGCCAACGCCGTAATCCAGGTCTTATTCGACTACTCATCCTCACTGCCCTCCCGATATCGGTAGGTCTTGGCGAGAATACTCATTTCAAGCACGGGAGAGGCCTTGGGATCATCCGTGACTCTAAAGTCATGCAAAGTAACGATCCGCGGCAGACTGGCCATGCCCGAGATAAACGCACCGAGATCGTGATAGGAACCGGCGGCTTCAATGGCAATGGGGAGCTCAACAAAAAAAGCCTGGGCCTGCTCCTCGAGGAGATCAATGCGCTTTATTTTGAGTCCATTGAGCTCCCCTTTGCCCGTAATATCCTCGAGCAAACTGGGGACTTCTGTCTCGGAGGGTAGCTGCGCCACCAACTCCCCAAAGCGCAGTTCCATTTCCGCAAGTTGGGCTTTATAGATTTCAAGATTAGCTGCTTCAAAAGCTTTTTGTTCAAACTCCTGGCGCAGTTTGGCCTCCTGCTGCTCCTGACTGACCAGCGTCTGCTGGAGCGCTTCAATATGCAGATAAAAACCCGCCACCACAATGAGGGCATACAAGACCGCTAGCAAAATAGCTTTGAGCGCAATCGGCCAGTTCCCAATGTTCTCCAGGTCAAGATCTGCCAGATCTATCTCGTTCAATGCTTTCAGATGCGCCGACAAGCTCACGGTGATGCGCCCTCGTCACCGGCTGGCCTCAGAAGCCTGACGGTCAACTTAAAAGTAGCCCCCTGATCCCCGTACTCGGGGGCACTCTGCACCGCGTCGAGTTTCGGTTTATCGAGCCACGGGGAAGCATCGAGGCGGCGCATCAAGCTCGATACATGATTATTCGATTCCGCCACTCCTTCCAACGCGACGACGTCGCCCTTGGTATTCAGTGCGGTATAAAAAACCCCATCGGGTAGGGTTCTGACGAGCTGATCGAGCAAGCGAACAATAACCGGCCGGTTGCTTTGCAGGGCTTGAATGATCTCCATGCGCTCAATGAGTTGATTGCGTCTTTGCTGTAGCCCGCGGATTTCAGACACCGCCTGATCCAGTTCGGCAATATGTTCTCGAAGATAGTGATTTCGGCTTTGCTGTTGGTCTATGAAATGATTTACCCCAAGGTCCCAGACAAAAATCGAGAGTGCCGCCCCCACAACCGTCACGCCCAGACCAACAAGGAACTGCTGCTTTCGCTCGTCCCTTCGCGACTCGCGCCAAGGCAGCAGGTTGATATTGCTCATCCTCCAGCACCCCGCATTGCCAGACCACAGGCGACCATCATGGCGGGTGCATCCTTGGCCAACGCCTGCGCATCGACCCGGGGACCAATCGTCATACCCGCAAATGGATTCGCAACAATCACCGGCGTCGAGAGTCGCTCCTCGGCTAAAGCTCCCAAACCCTCAATAGAGGCCACGCCACCACACAGAACGATGCAATCGAGGGACGTGAACTCACTTGAAGAAAAAAAGAACTGCAAGGAACGACTGATTTGCTGAATGACGGCCTCGCGGAAAGGTTGGAGCACCTCTGACTCGTAGTCCTTAGGCAATCCTCCCTGCTTCTTCGCTAGACCAGCCTCTTCAAATGACAAATCGTAACGATTCATGATTTCATCAGTGAGTTGCTTGCCGCCAAAAAATTGTTCGCGGCTATAAATTGACTCGCCCTCGGAAAACACAGACAGCGTCGTCATACTGGCGCCCACATCCACCATCGCTATCGTTTGCAGTGGGTTCTGGGGTAACTGCTCTTTCAGAAGTGCCAGCGCACGACCCATGGCGAGCACCTCGACATCCATAATAGCCGCCGTCAGACCCGCTATCTCCAGCGCATCAACGCGCGCGTCTATCGTTTCCTGATGACAAGCAACCAGTAAAACATTGACGGCATCGGCGCGACCGGGCACCGGAGCCAGCACCTCAAAATCGATGGCGACTTCCTCAATCGGATAAGGAATATATTGGTCGGCCTCTAGAGCCAGCTGGGCCTCAAGATCCTCCTCGGACAGGCCGGCGGGCATCGCGACCGTTTTGATAATTACAGCCGACCCAGAGACCGCTGCAGCGACCCGCTTCACCCGCGTTTTGGAGCGCTCGACCAAGTCGCGGATCAGCGCACCCACGGTTTCAACCTGGTTTATATTTTTTTCAATCACGGCCTCGGGGGGCAAAGGCGCGACCGCGTAACTTTCAACACGGTACTGCCCACCCTGTCGACTGAGTTCCAGTAACTTCACTGTCGTGGAACTGATGTCGATACCGAGGACCCGTGATGTCTTGGCTGCGCCAAATAACCTCAACACTTTCATTCCCTTGCGTGTGTCGACGTCCCTCGAGAGGGCTTCACATGTCTCGAACCGTCATATTACGATGGCGCTCCATTTTTATGGTCGGACAAAGTCGGTAAAACGTCACTTATTGCGCCCGTTTGTGTGAAATACCCGCAAAAGCCCTGATATGTTTGCGCCTTGGCTACCAGAGCAGGTGTCACCCGTTACCCGTGGCACCCAGCGATCCAACCATGAGTGCGCGTCCGGAGACTGTTTAATTGGCGAAAAACCCGACCCTAATTCGGTATGTTTTGTTGCTTGGTTGCGCGGGCGTCTGGTGGCTGGCGGGACTGTATCTTTACCTCAGCCCAAGACTCCCGGAAGAGAGTGCGCTCCGCAACATTACCTTGCAGACCCCGATGCAGGTCCTCAGCGGTGACGGCGCACTGATTGGGCAATTTGGGGAGCAAAAACGAAAACCCCTGAAGTTTGACGAAATCCCGCAAAGCTTTATCGATGCCCTGCTTGCTGCAGAGGACGACGGATTTTTTGAGCATGGCGGCATCGAGCCGCTCAGCCTCGCGAGAGCGGTTTCTGAACTGCTAATCACGGGTAGGAAAGGCAGCGGCGGCTCAACGATCACCATGCAGGTGGCTCGAAACTACTTCTTGACCCTCGATCAAACATTCATCAGAAAATTTACGGAGATTCTTCTCGCTCTGCAGATCGAGGCGCGTCTGAGCAAGGAAGAAATCTTCGAGCTTTATGTTAACCGTGTATTTCTGGGGCACCGCGCCTACGGTTTTGAAGCGGCGGCAGAAACCTATTACGGCAAATCTCTCGCAGAACTGGATTTGGCACAGCACGCCATGTTGGCAGGCGTGCCCAAAGCACCGTCGCGCAACAACCCCCTCAGCAACCCTGAGAAAGGCAAGGTCCGGCGTGACTGGATTCTCGGCCGAATGGAAAACCTCGGCATGATTTCGGAAGCCGAGCGTTATGCCGCCCAAGGAGCCCCGGTGACCGCTGCCTTTTATGGTCAGGTCGTCGAGGTGGATGCCGACTACGTTGCCGAAATGGTCAGGCGTGAAATGGTCGAGCGCTTTGGTAACGCGGCCTATAACGACGGTTATGTCGTCTACACCACGGTTGATTCCAAGCAACAGCAAGCCGCGCGAGATGCGTTGCTGGCAGGCCTGAGAACCTATGACTGGCGCCATGGATGGCGCGGGCCGGAACGCCGACTCGCACCGCGGGAGGGCGAAACAGACGCCGAAACGGGTGCTCGCTGGCAGGAAGCGCTTGAGCAGATGCCGACGATTGCCGAGCTGCAACCGGGCATTGTCACGGAAGTGACCGAGGAAACGGTCACGGTGCTAAACAAGTCGGGCGCACTGATCTCGCTGAACTGGCAAGGGGATCTAGAGAAGGTGCGCCGCTACCGGAGCGTGAATTTAACTGCCTCACCAGAGAAAAGCGCGGCTGATCTTCTCGCACCGGGTGATTTGATCAGAGTGCTTGAAACGGCGGCCGGGTGGCGATTGAGCCAGGTTCCCGAAGCACAAGCCGCCTTGGTATCGCTGGATCCCAAGCATGGCGCGATTCGCGCATTGGTGGGCGGCATGGGATTTGAGCTGTCAAAATTCAATCGCGCCACCCAGGCGCGCCGACAGCCCGGCTCCAACTTCAAACCCTTTCTCTATGCCAGCGCCCTGTCTGCGGGTATTACTCCCTCTACCGTTATCAACGACGCGCCTGTGGTACTCGACAATATTGCCGCAGCCGAAATCTGGCGCCCAGAAAATGACAGCGGTAAGTTTTATGGCCCCACGCGTCTGCGGGAGGCACTGGCATTTTCGCGCAACCTTGTCTCAATCCGAGTCCTGCAGCGCGTGGGTATCGGACCGTTTATCCGTTACGTGGAGCAACTGGGCTTTGACACCGAAGACATGCAGGCGAATTTGACTCTGGCACTGGGAACACATGCCTTTGCGCCGATTGAGGTAGCGGCCGGGTACGCCATTCTTGCTAATGAGGGCTTCAAAGTAGAACCCTGGCTGATTGAACGCATAGAGAACGCTCAAGGGGACATTGTTTACGCTGCCGACCCGCTGGTTGCCTGCTCGGAATGCATCATGGATGACAACACTGACGCCGAAGAAGTGCGCATGGAGGATATTTTGGGGACGGCCGTCCCAGACATCCGCGTTGCAGAGAGAGTCATGGACCCCAGAGTCGCCTTTATTGTTTCTTCTTTTCTGCAAGACGCCATACAGCGGGGGACCGGACGTCGCGCTAAAGTATTGGAGCGCAACGACATCGGCGGTAAAACCGGCACCACCAACGGGCCTCGTGATGCCTGGTTCTCCGGATTCAACCGCGACCTGATTACCACCGCCTGGGTGGGCTTCGATGACTACCGACCCCTGGGCAGAAGGGAGTTTGGGGGCACGGCCGCGCTACCGATCTGGATCGATTACATGCGCGAGGCGCTTCCGCCGGCACAGGCAAATCCGCCCATGCCACCGGGTATCGTCAGGTTGCGCGTTGATGCAAGTTCTGGCCTCAGGGTTCGCGGTCAACCCGATGGCAGCATCATGGAATACTTCCTTGAGGAGTCATTGCCCGGTTGGGCGAGCGAATCCGGTCAGGCGATTGGCACAGATGATCTGGAGCAGATTTTCTAACAAAAGCGCCGGCAATTGCCGGCGCTTTCTGCGAAGAGTCGCTATTACTGCTTGAGGCTTCGGCCTCCGAAACGCTTGTTAAAACGGTCCACCCTTCCTCCGGTGTCCACGATCTTTTGCTTGCCCGTGTAGAACGGGTGGCACTGGCTACACACGTCTAGGGAAATGTCCGCCCCTAAGGTAGAACGCGTTTTGATCTCGTTGCCACAACTGCACTTAGCGGTGATTTCGCCATACTGTGGGTGAATGTCTGCTTTCATGCCAACCTCCGTCGGCGCCCGGGGGCCAAAAAACGATCGCGGATGATACCAGAGCCCACACCGATAGCAACATGGAATACAGGCACTACCGCGCTCTAGTACACTGCCCACGACCGTCTGTTCGCTGTCGCCATGTCGAATGTAACTGCACCTGAAAATTATACTGCTCCTGTCGTCTGGCGCTGCGCGCTCCCTACGCCACTGCGACGGCTTTTCGACTATTGGCCACCCGAGCACCATGAGCCGGGCTTGCAGCCGGGCGTCCGGATCAAGCTCCCCTTTGGCCGTCGCTCCATGGTCGCCATTCTTGTGGAGCAAGCGACTACCAGCAGTATCGATGCCGACCGATTACGCCCCGCGACCGGAGTGCTGGATACATCGCCGCTGAGCCCCCAACCCCTATTTGAACTCCTCAAATGGACCGCCGCTTATTACCAGCACCCGATCGGTGAGGTGCTGCCGCTCGGGCTGTCCCCGGGGGAACGTCGAGGCAAACCCGAGCATCGGGCGGATCATGCTGGTCTGATGCTGAGCGAACGGGGTCGCGGACTGCCCGAAGGCGCTCCGCATCAGGCGCCTCGGCAAGCTGCCCTGGTGATGAAGCTGGCGGCAGGACCGGTCAGCTTCAAACGACTCGCTACCGACGGTTTCAGTCGCGCGATAGCCAATGCACTCATCGACAAGGGATTGGCGATCACTTGCACCACTCGCGAAAAATCCCGCTGGCGATTGCGGACCCCACCCCTGGAGGCGAGTCGCGAGCAAGCAGCGGCTATCGACGCTGTAAACGCGGAACTGGACCGCTTTTCGGTTCATCTTCTCTACGGCATCACGGGTAGCGGAAAGACCGAGGTGTATCTGCAGTGCATTGCGACTTGTCTGGAGAAAGGTCAACAGGTGCTGGTGCTGTTACCGGAGATCGCGCTGACACCCCAGACACTGGAGCGCTTTGAAGCGCGATTCGATGCGCCCGTGGTGGCGCTGCACTCAGGCATCGGTGATGCCGCGCGGGATCGCTCCTGGGCGGCAGCGCGACGGGGCGAAGCCGCAATCATTTTGGGCACACGCTCGGCGGTTTTCGTGCCGCTGGAAAAACCCGGCCTGATCATTGTTGACGAGGAACACGATGCGGCTTTTGTCCAACAGGATGGGCTACGCTATTCGGCACGCGACGTGGCCATCAAGCGCGCCCAGTTGGAGGACTGCCCAGTACTGCTGGGCAGTGCCACACCGAGCCTGGAAAGCTGGCTCAACGCTGATCGCAAACGCTACCAAAAACATATCCTCTCCCATCGCGCCGGTGCAGGTGCGCTGCCGGCGCAACGTTTGATCGATATTCGTGGCCTCGAACTGACCGCCGGTCTCTCTCCAGAACTGCTAAGCGCGGTGGAGCGCACACTGCGCGACGGAAATCAGGTGCTGCTATTCCTGAATCGCCGGGGCTTCGCCAATGCGCTGGTTTGCCATGACTGCGGCTGGACAAGCGAATGTCGCCACTGCGATGCACGCATGACCGTACACAAGTTACCGCCCGCTCTGCACTGTCATCACTGCGGAGACCGCATGGCGCTACCCAAGCGCTGCCCGGTATGCAGCAGCGGCCGTTTGCTTGGAACTGGCTTAGGTACTCAGCAGGCAGAAGCCTACCTCAAGGAGCAGTTCGCCAACTATCCGGTGATCCGCGTCGATAGCGACACCATGGGTAAGAGACAGGCGATGCCTGCTCTGATCGAGCGCCTCAACACGGGTGAGCCTGTGTTGCTGGTGGGTACCCAGATGCTGAGCAAGGGTCATCACTTCCCCCATGTGACACTGGTTGCGATCGTGGATGCCGATGCGCTGCTGTTCAGCCCAGACTTCCGCGGCGAGGAGCGACTCCTGCAGTTGTTAACCCAGGTCAGCGGGCGCGCCGGTCGGGCTGAAAAGCCAGGCTCAGTGCTCATTCAGACCCGACAACCCGAGCACGCGCTCATCAGCGACCTGAATGCATCCTACCACGCCCAATTGGAAACACTGCTGTCCCATCGAGCGCATTCGGGGCTGCCACCCTACGGCGCATTGGGTGTCATACGATGCGACAGTAAGCACCGACAAAGCGGGCTGGAATTCCTGCAAAAGATCAAGGCACACGTCGCGCCCCCAAGCTCCTGCCGTATCATTGGTCCGTTGCCCGCCGCGATGGCACGGCGTAAAGACCGCTATCGCAGTCAACTGGTTGTCACCGGACCCTCGCGTACCACTCTGGCCTCTGTAATGGCCTTATTGGTTGAACAAGCAGAGTCGACGCGCCAAGTCGCCCATTTAAGCTGGTCAGTCGATATCGATCCCTACGAGAGCTTGTGACTTCCTTGGCTGGAGCCTTCGGGACGGGTCAGTAATAATAGGCGCCCCAACTCCGGGCCACGAGAGCACGGAGAACCTCTGACAGGATGACCATGAAACCTGAACTGGCTGCGCTGATCGCCTCAGCGCTGGAACAACTGATATCGCAAGGTACGCTGGCCGAAATGCCAGACGCGCCGCCACAGATCGATCACCCCAAGGACCCCTCTCACGGTGACCTGTCCTGCAACGTGGCTATGGTGATGGCGAAACGCGCTGGACTGCTCCCGCGAGATCTGGCGCAACAGGTGATAGCAGCGCTACCCGCGAATACGCTCATCGCGCGTAGCGATATCGCAGGGCCAGGGTTTATTAACTTTTTCATCAACCCAGAACGCCACACCGCAGTTATCGATACGGTGCTCTCGGAGAAATCGCGTTTTGGCCACTCGGACATCGGCAAAGGGCGGAAAGTGCAGGTGGAGTTTGTATCCGCCAATCCAACAGGGCCTTTGCACGTTGGGCACGGAAGGGGGGCCGCTATCGGCGATTCATTGGGCCGCTTGTTGGAGGCCACCGGATGGACAGTACAGCGGGAGTTTTATTACAACGATGCGGGCCAACAGATCCACAATCTGGCGTTGTCGGTTCAGGCTCGGGCCATGGGCAAGGGTCCAGAAGACGCGGAATGGCCTGAAGACGGCTATCAGGGGGCTTACATTCAGGATGTCGCCAGCGCCTTCATGGCACGTGAAACCGTTCAGGCGGCCGATCGTGAGATCACGGCATCTGGAGACATTCAGGACCTCGACGCCATCAGGGATTTCGCCGTTGCTTGCCTTCGACGCGAACAGGATCAGGATCTCCGTGTCTTCGCCGTGGCTTTTGATGCGTATTTTTTGGAGTCATCACTCTACGACAGCGGTGCGGTTAACGAGACGGTGACAACGCTCGTGCAATCGGGTCACACCTTCGAGGAAGACAACGCACTGTGGCTGAGAACCTCCTCATTCGGCGATGACAAAGACCGCGTCATGCGCAAAAGCGAGGGTGGGTACACCTATTTTGTGCCGGACGTGGCCTATCATCTGAACAAGTGGCAACGGGGTTTTGAGCGCGTCATCAATGAGCAAGGCGCGGATCATCACAGTACGATCACTCGCGTACGCGCTGGCTTGCAGGCGCTGGACGCCGGTATCCCCGAGGGCTGGCCAGATTACGTGTTACATCAAATGGTCACCGTGATGCGCGATGGCGCTGAGGTAAAACTATCGAAGCGCGCTGGTAGCTATGTCACCCTGCGTGACCTGATCGATTGGGTCGGCTGCGATGCGACGCGCTATTTCCTCGTGGCTCGTGCACCGACTTCCCAGCTCACCTTTGATGTGGATTTAGCGCTGGCCAGAAGTAACGAAAACCCGGTTTATTATATTCAATACGCCCATGCTCGCGCTGCGAGCCTGCTCCGAAAAGCGCACGCGGCTGTGGGAGACAAAGCCGAAATTGCGGGGCTGGAACATTTGGACTGCCTCACCGAGGCGGAAGCGCTGGCATTGACGATAACGCTAGGCCGATTTCCCGAGGTGGTGGCCACCGCCGCTGAGCGCCTTGAACCTCACGACGTGGCGAACTTCCTCCGTCAAGCCGCGTCGGACTTCCACACTTTTTATAACGCCCATCCTATTCTGGAAGCAGATCCGCCGGTGATGAGGGCGCGGCTTGCGCTGGTCGCTGCAACCCGACAGGTCATTGCCAATGGACTGGATCTGCTCGGCGTCTCGGCGCCGGAGCGTATGTAGAATGGCCAGAAAACCCACCAAGCCGCGACGGCAAGCCGCGTCTACCCGCGGCGCCGCTACCAAATCCTCCGCAAATAATGCACCGCCCACTTTATCGGCGGCGCATCTGCAAGGTTTCGTGGCGGGCTGTATCGCTGGGGTCCTCGCGAGTCTGGGCACCGCACACTGGTCGCAGCAATCAGCAGAACCCGAACGCGCTACGCCCGCCTCACCCCCCGAGCTCCGTATAGAAACCGGGCCCCGTTTTGACTTTTACGAAGTACTGCCGAATCAGGAACTGGACCTGAACCCCGAAATCGAACCTGCAGACTTACAGGCCCCGCGCGCAGACAATGCGCAATATCTGCTGCAAGTCGGCTCTTTCCGCAAAGAAGCTGACGCTGATCGTCGTCGCGGTGAGTTGGCGCTTCTGGGTCTTGATGCCTCAATTGAGGTTGGAGAGAGTGATAATGGCCGGTGGTTTCGCGTGTACCTAGGACCTTTCCCAAGCCGTTCCGAGATGGCGCGCGCACGAACCCTCACGGCGGAAGCGGATATGGACACCTTATTACTCAAGCGCGAACCACAGCTTGAAAGTGAGGCGCCTTAACCATGGGCTCTCAGCACCGGGCGAGCCGGCTTCATTACTCGAGGGGTCAAAAGGTGCTTGAACTGAGCTTTGACGACGGCGCCGCCTTCAAATTGAGCGCAGAATTCCTGCGGGTCTACTCGCCCTCTGCCGAGGTGCGGGGCCATGCCCCCGGTCAGGAAACCCTGCAAACCGGTAAAGCTTCCGTTGGCATCGATCGCATTGAACCCGTCGGCCACTACGCCGTTCAGATTGCTTTCGATGACGGCCATGACTCGGGTTTGTATAGCTGGTCTTACCTCCGCGACCTCGCCGAAAATCAAGACCACTATTGGCACAATTACTTGCGCCAGCTTGCGGATGCGGGGCAGTCCCGGGACGCGACCGTTCAGGTTCTTCATTTCGAACCCTAAAACCCGATTCCGAGCGGTTGGCGCTTTCGGGATACCGCTAAGCCCCTCAGCTTACCCCCTCTGAACACCACTGCGATGCTCAGGTACACTTGCGGGCCCGCTGGCAGCGTGCCGGCGCCAGAGAGCATCACCCGTGAGTGACGAGGCAATAGATACCAGCAATGCAGATGACAGCACGGACTTTGGGTTCACCCGAGTAAACCGCGCTGCCAAGGCGGGCTTGGTTCGTGAAGTCTTTGACTCCGTAGCCGGCCGCTACGACTTGATGAATGACCTCATGTCCGGGGGCATACACCGGCTCTGGAAACGCTTTACCATTGAATTGAGCGCCGCGCGGGCAGGACAAACCGTGCTCGATATCGCCGGCGGCACCGGTGATCTGGCCGCCAAATTCTCTCGACTGGTCGGCCCTGACGGCAGAATCATACTGGCCGATATCAATGCCGCCATGCTCGAGGTCGGCCGCGATCGACTCATTGACAAGGGCGCAACAGGCAACGTTGACGTCGTTCAGGCCGACGCCCAGGCATTACCGTTTGAAGATGACAGTATCGATTGCATCACCATTGCTTTTGGCCTGCGCAACGTCACAGATAAGGCAATGGCGCTGCGCTCCATGCTCCGCGTATTGCGGCCGGGCGGCAGGCTGTTAATCCTCGAATTTTCCAAACCGACTTCACCGCTACTGGCCAAAATTTATGACCAGTACTCTTTTCAGGTACTGCCCGCCATGGGCAAATGGGTCGCTCAGGATGCCGACAGCTATCGTTACCTCGCAGAGTCCATTCGCAAACATCCCGACCAGGACACGCTACTGGGGCTGATGGAAGAGGCCGGATTTGCCAATGTGACCTATCACAACATGACGGGCGGCATCGTCGCAGTGCACCGGGGCTTCAAGCCGTGACCCAGCACGATCCCGCCTTACTGTCAGCCGCATTATCGGGCGCTGAGGTGGCGCTTAATCAGGCCATTACGCTTGCCCCCACGTCCCACCAAGCGTTGGCAGAGCTGAGCGGAACGCTACTGGGCGTCGAGATTACTTCTTTAGAAATGACACTGTATCTGGCGTTGAACCCGGGCCCAGAGGTAGCGCTTTTCAGCCACTGTGAGGAGACACCCGATGCCTTTGTGCGGGGTTCCATTGAGGACTTTACGGCGCTCATTGCCTCCGACGATCCCGCCGCCACCCTCATTAACAGCGGCATTGAACTCGAAGGCAGAAGTGCCAGCCTCATTCGCCTGCAACAGGTGATTGCCCGCATGGATATTGACTGGGAAGCACCGCTGGTCGAGCGCCTCGGAGACGTTATGGGGCACCAGCTGGCCGAGTCACTGCGCGGGCTGTTCAGGTGGGGTGAGGGCGCGCGAAAAAGTCTTAAGCGGCAGCTGTCCGAATATCTTCTGGAGGAAGGTCGCCTTACACCGCCAAAACTGGAGCTGGAACACTTTTTCGAGGGCGTGCAAACGCTGTCCATGCAGGTGGAGCGGGCACAGGTGAAAGTCGAAAAACTGATCGCCAAAGCCGCCGCCCGCGAGTCCCGCCAATGAATCGATTAATAGCGCTCTATCGCACTGCGGCGCGCTATCAGCTCGATGAGTTGTTGCCGCCCCAGCAACGACCGCGGATGCTGTCATTTTTACTGCGACTGTTCCCGGTCATTTCTGTACCCGCTAATACGCCCCGGGGCGAGAGACTCCGCTGTGCGATGGAGGATCTGGGACCGGTATTCATTAAGTTCGGACAGCTGTTGTCGACCCGCAGGGACCTGTTACCACTCGATATTGCAGACGAATTGGCACTTTTGCAGGATCAGGTACCGCCGTTTCCGGCCAAGGAGGCGATTCATCGGATCGAACAAGCCTTGGGCCGCCCCTTGAATGATTGTTTTGCTGAATTTGATGCCAACCCCCTGGCGGCGGCTTCAGTCGCTCAGGTGCACGGCGCGCGCCTGCATGACGGCAGCGATGTCGTTGTGAAAGTCCTGCGTCCCGGCATCGAACAGATCATTGATCAGGACATCAAAATACTGCGGCACGTTGCCAGAATGCTGGCGAGTTGGTCTCGCAGTGGCCGCCGCCTGCGACCGGTAGAGGTGGTCGACGAATACGATCGCATTATTCACGGGGAGCTCGATCTACAACGCGAAGCGGCGAACGCCTCTCAACTAAAAAGGCACTTTAAGTCGGGCGAGCTGGTTTATGTGCCTGAAGTGCACTGGCCTTTGACCTGCGAGCAGGTCATGGTTAGCGAACGGATTTACGGCGTTCCCGTCAGCGACATCGATACACTCAACAGAAAACAGGTCGACTTAAAGCTGTTGGCTGAACGGGGTGTAGAGATTTTTTTCACGCAGGTATTTCGCGACAGCTTTTTCCATGCGGATATGCATCCGGGCAATATTTTTGTCGATTGCAGCCAGCCCGACGACCCGCGGTATATGGCCGTCGACTGTGCCATCGTCGGCCAGCTCGACGAGCAGGATCTCTACTATTTGGCGCGCAATCTGCTCGCCATTTTTCAACAAGACTACCGGCTTTGCGCGAAGCTCCACATTGAGTGTGGCTGGATTCCCGCTGATACGCCCATCGCGGAGTTTGAATCCGCCATGCGGACGCTGTGCGAACCTGTCTTCGAGCGGCCTCTCTCGGAAATCTCGTTTGGACACATGCTGGTGACGCTTTTTCGAACCGCGGGCCAGTTCGATATGCAGGTACAACCACAGTTGGTGTTGTTGCAAAAAACCCTCCTGAATATCGAGGGGCTGGGCCGGCAACTTTATCCAGCGCTCAATCTATGGGATACCGCCAAACCCTATCTGGAGCAGTGGTTGGCCGATCGTTACTCCCTGCAAACGGTGAGCCGGCGGTTGCAGCAGGAGGCGCCGGCTTTGTTGGAGACACTGCCCCTGTTGCCCGATCTTCTGATGAATCGGATCCGACAGGTGCAAGCCCCAGCGCCAACCCCCAGCCACTCCCCGACCTGGTTCTTACCCGCCGTCATCGCTGGTGCGCTGGCGCTGGGCGTTGGCATCACGCTCTCCAGTGGCGGGTCCCTCTGGCTGATAGGCGGAAGCGGTTGTTTGTTAGCGGCGCTCGCAGCGCGTTACCGGTAACGGCTTTGGATTGGCTCTGGCATACTGAGGTATGACCCAAACTTCCACAAAGATCCCACTCACCATCTCGCCCAAATGGAACGAACAGGGCCTGATGCCGGTGGTGACGCAGGATGCCGATACCGGCGAAGTGCTCATGCTCGCTTGGATGAATGCCGAGGCGTTACAGCAAACGCTGGCGAGCGGCGATGTGGTTTACTGGTCGCGCTCGCGCCGCACGCTGTGGCGAAAAGGAGCGACCTCGGGCAACACGCAGCGGCTGGTGGAGGCGCGCCTCGATTGCGACGGCGACACGCTGCTCCTGCGTGTTCATCAGCAGGGGGGCGCGTGTCATACCGGGCGTCCTAACTGTTTCTTTTATGCGCCACGTGACGGTGAATGGCAGCTGATGGCGGAGGAATAAATGAACCCTATTTTGACTGCCCTCGACGAGGTTCTGGCTGAACGAAAACAAGCGTCGCCAGAGGACTCCTATGTCGCATCGCTGCATAGCGCCGGTCTGAATAAAATTCTCGAAAAAATTGGGGAGGAGGCAACCGAGGTGATTCTCGCGGCCAAAGACGCCAAAGACGGCGGCGCCAATGCGCTGGTGAATGAGGTCGCAGACCTGTGGTTTCATACCCTGGTCATGCTGTCCCACCTCGATCTCGATCACACCGCGGTACTCGATGTGCTTGATTCACGATTGGGGCTGTCGGGACTGGAAGAAAAAGCCGCGCGAAAGCGCCATAATGCCGGCTCAGAAAACGCTTAACTGCAGGGAGAATGACAATGGGCCTTGGCGGAATCAGTATCTGGCAACTCCTCATTATTCTGGCGATTGTCGTGATGCTTTTTGGTACATCTCGACTGCGCAACATGGGTAGCGACTTAGGCAGCGCCATCCGGGGCTTTCGCGACAGCATGAGCAAGGACAATGCCAGCGGTGACAGTGATGGCGATGCGACAGCGCGCAAGGAGCAGGACTCCGACAAACCTGCCAGCTAAACGAGTCCGCTTGCCATGTTTGATATCGGCTTCGCCGAGTTACTGCTGATTGGAGTCGTGGGACTGCTGGTTGTGGGTCCCGAGCAGCTGCCCGGCGCGGTGCGCACGGTCATGGCGTGGATTAACCGGTTCCGCCGCAGCTTCGAACAGATTCGCACTGAAGTCCGGCGTGAATTGCACAACGACGAGGTGATGCAAAAACTGCGGGAAGAGTCGCGAGAATTCGAGCAAAAGGTCCGCGATACCGCGCAATCGGTGAACACAGAACTTGAAGCGATCGAGTCACTCGGCGGCGCTTCGGCCCCTAGTTCGGCCCCCAATGACGCAGCGCCGCATCCCGCTGGCCCCGCAGACCAAGCACCTAGCGCCGAAAACCAATCGGGTAAGCCCCCTGCCTCAGTATGAGTGAACACACGGAACAAGACCCTCCCATGTCACTGGTGGCGCATCTCACTGAGCTGCGCGACCGATTGCTGCGCGCCGTTTTGGCGGTGTTGATTGGCTTTATCGTTCTCTTCCCGTTTGCCAATGAAATTTACGGCTTCGTCTCGGCCCCCTTGAGAGAACTTATGCCCGAGGGCTCTACTATGATTGCCACCGGCGTGGCGTCCCCTTTTCTCACGCCCTTCAAACTGAGTCTCGTGCTAGCCATCTTTATGGCAATACCGGTGATTCTTTATCAAATATGGGGCTTTATTGCGCCGGGGCTCTATCAAAAGGAAAAGCGCATCGCGCTACCATTACTGGCCTCCAGCGTATTACTGTTTTACGCCGGCGCACTTTTTGCCTACTTCGTTGTATTCCCCTTGATCTTTGCTTTTTTCACCAGCGTGGGCCCGGAAAGCGTGCAGGTCATGACGGACATTAATAGCTATCTGGATTTTGTCCTCAAACTGTTTCTGGCCTTTGGCATTGCCTTCGAAATGCCCATTGCCGCCGTCATTCTCATATGGACCGGCGTTACCACTGCCGATGCGCTCTCGCAAAAGCGCCCCTTCATCATCGTGGGGTGCTTTGTGTTCGGGATGTTGCTTACACCACCCGACGTTATCTCCCAGTCCCTTCTGGCCATCCCGATGTGGCTCTTGTTTGAGCTTGGCGTATTTTTTGGTCGACTCCTCGAGCCCGGTCGCACCGAAACCTCGACGTGACGGAAGCCGCACAGCCTCCTCCCTCCGCCCCGTTGGACACCGGCGCCATGCGGGATGGCCGTCCACCTGCTCGAGATAAATCACTGGCGCCCCTCAGGCAACTGCTGGGGTTCTTGTGGCCGCATAGGGGCCGCCTGATCGCGGCCAGCGTGGCGCTGGTATTTACTGCCGGCGCCCAACTGGGTTTGGGTTACGGCGTCAAAGTACTCATTGACGAAGGCTTCTCAGGGGCCGATCCGTCGGGACTGTACAAGGCGGTGACGCTGATGCTCGCCATCGGGTTGGCAATGGCTTGTGGCGCGATGATTCGCTTCTATCTGGTCTCGTGGTTAGGTGAGCGCGTGAGCGCTGATCTTCGCAGCGCAGTTTTCAATAACCTGGTGCACTTTCAACCCAGCTACTTTGAGACCAACCACTCCGGCGAGATCATGTCTCGGCTCACGACAGATACCACGCTGCTACAAACCTTGATCGGGTCTTCAGTCAGCTTGGCCGTTCGCAACGCGCTGACACTCACCGGTGCGCTCACGCTCATGGTCATCACCAACCTCAAGCTGAGTCTGGTGATACTGATCGCGGTGCCTGTCACCCTGCTACCCATCCTGATTTTTGGTCGCCGTGTACGAAAGCTATCGAATAAAAGCCAGCAGAGTATCGCCGAGGTGGGCAGCCATGCCGGCGAGATATTTCAGTCGATCAAGGTGGTACAGAGTTTTAATCGTGAAGCGGCGGAGAAAGCGGCGTTCGG
>CAXPKH010000058.1:0-27652 GCA_964217615.1 Luminiphilus sp. | reverse complement strand
CGTATTAACTGAACTCGCGGACCAGCCCGCCAATGCTTTCCTTGGCATCACCAAACAGCATGCGAGTGTTGTCTTTATAGAACAATGGATTCTCAATGCCGGCGAAGCCCGACGCCATGGAGCGCTTGAGCACAAACACCGTGCGCGCATCTGCGACGTTAATAACCGGCATGCCGTAGATCGGCGAAGATTCAACCTCACGTGCCGCGGGGTTCACCACGTCGTTTGCGCCAATGACGATCGCCACATCGACCATTTCCCTCCGCGGATTGATCTCGTCCATCTCCAGCAGTTGGTCGTAGGGCACGTCGGCCTCTGCTAACAGCACGTTCATGTGGCCTGGCATTCGACCCGCTACCGGGTGAATACCAAAGTTCACCTCGCACCCATTGCTCTGCAACAGCTCCGTCAACTCCTTGACCACGTGCTGGGCCTGGGCCACAGCCATACCGTACCCTGGGATAATTGCCACATTGGTTGCCGCCTCAAGCACATAGTAGGCGTCCTCCACCGAAATGGGCTTAATTTCACCCTCTACCACGGTCTCCTCACTGGAGACACTGGCAAACCCAGAAAACAGGACGTTCGAAAGAGACCGGTTCATCGCCTTACACATGATCTGGGTGAGGATGATGCCCGAAGCCCCCACCAGGGAACCCGCCACAATGAGCGCGTTGTTGTTGATCGCAAAACCGGCGGCACAGGCAGCCAAACCGGAATAGGAGTTCAACAACGAGATCACCACCGGCATGTCCGCACCGCCGATCGGGATGACGGCCATAATGCCAAACAGCAGCGCCAAGCCGATAACCATGTAGAGCCAACTGGAGTCGGTCGGGTTCATGCAGAACATGACCGCGCCACCGAAAACACCGAGCACCACTAGCGAGTTAACAATCTGCTGGCCTGAGAAAGTAACCGCGCCGCTACCAATCGTCTCGGAGAGCTTGCCGTAGGCCACCAAAGACCCGGTTAGCGTCACGCCGCCGATGAGTATCGACAGCACAATCGTGACCAGCGTGAAGATGCCGGCATCCGGCGACAGGGCCGCCCAACCCACCAATAATGAAGCAGCACCACCCAGACCGTTGAACAGGGCGACCATCTCGGGCATGGCGGTCATAGCGACAGCGCGCGCCGCTATGGCACCGATGGCGCCACCGACCAGCATGCCTGCCGCTATCCAAGTGAAGTCGACGATACCCTGATCGAGCAAAGCCGCGACGATGGCCACCAACATACCAATGGCCGACACCATATTGCCGCGGCGCGCCGTAGCGGGAGAGCCCAGCATCTTCAGGCCAAAAATAAACAGCCCCGCCGCAACGACGTAACCCAGTTGTGTCATTAATGCAGTCGTCATGATCAGTCCTCCTTCTTCTTGAAGAAGCCGAGCATGCGATCGGTCACCATATAACCACCCACCACATTCACACTTGCCAGCGTTACCGCACCGACACCGAGCCACATGGCCATGGTCTCGCTACCGGTACCGGCCAATGCCACCGCACCTACCACGGTAATCCCCGAGATAGCATTTGCACCGGACATCAGCGGCGTGTGCAGCGTAGCCGGCACTTTGTTGATCAGTTCGAAGCCGAGGAAGATCGACAACATTAAAATAAACAGCAAATACTCTGCGCCGGACATATCAGTTGCCCCCCTCGATGATGTCTTTGATGGTCGGGTGAACAACGGCTCCACCATGGGTAATCACACAACCGGGAAGAATGTCGTTCTCGAGGTCGAGCACAAACTGCTTGCTTTCCTCATCCCAGGTATCTTCCACCAGATTGAACATGTTGCTCGCATACATTTGCGTCGCATCGCGGGGCGCGAGGTTGGCAAGATTGGCGGTGCCGACAATGGTCACGCCATTGACATCGACCACCTCGTCGGGAACGGATCCCTCGACGTTACCGCCCGTCTCAGCCGCCATATCAACGATCACCGACCCTGGCGCCATACCCGCCACCATATCGGCCGTCACAAGCACCGGGGGCTTACGGCCAAAAACTTGCGCGGTCGTAATGACCACATCGGATTCTGCAATAACGGCTGCCTGCGCCTGACGCTGTAATTCTACCTGTTCGGGGGTGAGCTCTTTGGCGTAGCCGTCCTGAGTCTGACCGGTGTCACCCAGATCAATCTCCAGAAATTTTGCGCCCAACGACTGCACCTGCTCCGCCACAACCGGGCGGGTATCAAAGGCAGTGACCCGCGCACCCAATCGCTTGGCGGTTGCAATGGCCTGCAAACCCGCGACACCGGCGCCAATAATGAACACTTTCGCGGGCTTCAGCGTCCCCGCTGGGGTCATCATCATAGGCATGATGCGCGGCATGTGATTCGCGGCCAGCATCACCGCCACGTAGCCCGCAAGGTTCGCCTGGGAGCTCAGCGCATCCATCTTCTGGCTGCGCGTCGAGCGCGGAATCATTTCCATGCTGACAGCAGTCACGTTCCGGCTGGCGAACTCCCTGATCAGCGCCTTCTCATTGAAGGGGTCAAGATAGGACACGTGAATACAGCCCGATTTGAGCTGGCTGATTTCTTCGATATCCGGCTTGCGCAGCCTCAGCACCATATCGGCGCCCGCCAATAGCGCACCTCGATCAGATCCAATGCTGGCTCCAGCCGCTTCGTAGTCGGCGTCGCTGATACCGGCACCCGTGCCAGCACCCGCTTCGATGACCACATCTGCGCCAAGCCGCACCAACTTTTTAACCGTTTCAGGAGTCGCAGAGACGCGGTTTTCTCCCGGCTGGGTTTCACGGGGTATGACTAATTGCATAGTGAAGTTCGCCTGATTTTAGGGATCACCGAGATCCCGGTTTTTGTTAGAAATCCAGCCGGCTGATGGAGTGGCAATAACGCTTGGCAGAAGCGGAATCTCTCAGCACCGCTGGGGACAAATCGTTGAAAAATCAGCCCGCGCGGAGCTTCAGAAGCGGATTGAGCCAACGATGCCGCAAGCGAGTGAAGCGTAACGGCGCGTCGAGCACGGCAAGGCATATACACTCCTCGCCTTCCAAAGCGACCGGGGTGTGCTTGTCCCACCCCTCACGAACCAAAAAATCACCCGGGTGATATTCGCCGCTCTCATCAGCGAAGCCGCCCTGTAGCACCAGCGTCATCTCACTGCCACCATGGGTATGTTCGGGAATGCGGCCGCCCGCGGCGATGCGATACAACGCAAACTCGTGCTGCGGGTCACCGGTCTTCAAATAACTGATGCTCAGGGATTGAGTCACGCGCTTCCATACCAAATCGGCATAGTCGCCATTGATCAAGCGATCCAGCAAACCGGGTAGCTTGGTGTCGGATGCTTCATTGCGCGCGTAACGCAATGGCTCCGGATCTTCGAGCCGAGACAGAACTTTTTCGAGGACCGAATCACCGACAGCAACCGGGTCCAGCTGCTCAAAATGCGAACCGCCGATATCTTCCAATCGCTCGGTCATCTGCCGACAACGCTGGCAATAACTGAGGTGGGCGGCAACGCAGGCCGACTGCGCAACAGGCAATACTCCGGCGGCATGCTCCGTCAAAAAATCTGTGGAGGGATGATGGCGCACCATGTTTATTTAATCCGAACTAACCAACTGTACGTTCTCATTACGGGTTCTGGGCAAAAACGGTTTACTCCGTAGCCTCGCGAAAACTGTGACATCCTGCGCCCCCAGCCGCACATTCATACCTCCATGAGCCCCTGCAACTTCTGAATCGCCAGGCGCACCCGAGATTTCACGGTGCCCAAGGGCAGATCGAGCTCGGCGGCAGCCTCGGAGTGGGATTTACCCTCCATGTAGACCTTGCCGAGAATCTGCGCCTGATCGGGCGGCAGGTCACCCATCAACTCCCGCACGCGCTCTGAGCCGCGGCGTGTATGGAGCACGATAAAGGACTCCTCCTCCTCGCTTTCCAGTTCGAAGTCGTCAGATGCCAGAGCTGTGTCAAATTTTTGCAGACGCCGGAACATGTCGGTACGACAGTTACGCGCAATGGTATAGACCCAGGTGGACGCTGCCGCTTTTTCGGGATTGAAGCCACCCGCTTTTTGCCAGACCTTCAGCATCACTTCCTGAACCAGCTCGTCCGCGTGCGTTGCGGAGAGACTAGAGCCCGATAAGGCAAAGGCTTTGATGAGCGGCGCAAAGTGTCTGAAAAACCGCGTGAAAGCCCCCCGGTCCTGACTTTCACCAATCAGCACCAGCGCCTCGCTCCACTCATCCGTACGACGACCGGTAGGGACATTCCAGTTCCCGCCACCGTTTGTCGCGGACGAGTTGCCTGCGTTGTCTTTGCTAGCCATTGAGGTCAAACCTTCATCCCGAAGCGACAGCATACACACAGACTGACCGCCTTAACACCATGTCATTCCGGAGATTTCGGGGGTGAATCCGCGTCAAAAAGCGCTGATCCGCGGTCTGAGACATCCCGTAACAGCAATATCCTTCCTTTGTCTGGGGGCCGGAGGTCTACCAGCGATGAACATTGCAGTCATAGGAGCGGGCATCTCCGGGCTGGGATGCGCCTACCGGCTGGCCCAACGGGGCCATCGCGTCGAAATATTTGAAGCTCGAGACCGCATCGGGGGCCACACGGCTACCTATGACGTGCATGTGGGTACGCGGCGATTTTCTGTAGATACCGGTTTCATCGTGTATAACGACCGAAACTACCCTAACCTCATTCAATTATTCGACGAGCTTGGCGTCGCCAGTAGGGAGACCTCAATGGGGTTTTCGGTCTGCGACGAAGTATCTGGGCTGGAATATGCAGGCAACAATCTCAACACGCTATTTGCGCAGCGCGGCAATCTTCTGTCACCCAGCTTTCTGGGCATGATCCGCGAGATTCTCCGTTTTAATAAGCTGGCGATTGCTGACTTAGACAGCGGCCGGCTCTCACAGGATCAAACGCTGGGGGAGTATCTGGCCCGCCATGGCTTCAGCGCTAATTTTAGCCGCAGCTACCTGCTTGCCATGACCTCGGCCATCTGGTCCGCAGACTTTGAGGATGCTCAGGACTTCCCTGTAGAGTTTTTCATTCGTTTTTTTCGTAACCACGGCCTGCTCTCTTTGAGTAACCGACCCCAGTGGCGCGTTGTAGAGGGCGGAAGCCGGGAATATCTCACTCCACTCACCCAGCGGTTTGCCGACCGTATTCGAACCCGCATGCCAGTGGCCAAAATATTGCGGCCACCGGGAAAGCCCGTGGCAATCCATTTCACCAATGGACTGGTGCGTGAATTTGATGAGGTTGTGGTCGCCACTCATTCAGACGACGCGCTCGCTATGCTGGGGGATGCGACCGATGCTGAGCGTTCGGTGCTCGGCGCTCTCCCCTACAGAGACAATGAAGTCATTCTTCATACCGACACGCGGTTACTGCCAAAAATCCAACGGGCTTGGTCCAGCTGGAATTACCGACTGAAGCCCGGCAATGGCCGCGCCACCGTGACTTACAACATGAATATTTTGCAGGGTCTCGATGCGCCGGAAACGTTTTGCGTCACACTAAACGATACAGCCTCAATCAACCCGCACCGCATATTGGGCCGCTTTAATTATGCGCACCCTCAGTTCACACTGGCAGGTATGCAGGCACAGCAGCGCTGGGCCGATATCAACGGACAGAACGGGACATGGTTTTGCGGCGCATACTGGCAGAACGGGTTTCACGAAGACGGATTGAGCAGCGGTCTGAGAGTTGCCGAAAGCCTCAGCGCCGCCCGCCAGATGGCGGCATGAGCGCCAAACTTTACTCCGGGACCCTGCAACACGCCCGCTACACGCCAAAGAAACACGCCTTTACGTATAAAGTCTTCATGCCTTTCGTGGAGCTCGAATCGCTCCCACAGCTGACAGAGCAACTCCCGCTGTGGTCAGTCCGCCGTTGGGCTCCAGCGCGTTTCCTCAGGCGCGATTTTCTTGGGCCGGAGGCCCTCCCCCTTGCCGATGCAGTGCGGCTGAGAATTCACGAAGAGACCGGCAAGCATCACGCCGGCCCCATCTATTTGTTAGCTAACTGGCGCTACTTTGGGTACCAGAACAATCCCATCGCGGTTTACTACTGCTACGACCAACCTGAGGGTCGTCTGCAATATGTTGTTGCCGAAGTCACCAATACTCCTTGGGGAGAGAAACACAGCTATGTGCTGGAGGCGCCCGCTGACGAAGGCCCCCTGGTGACGGAATTCAATAAGGCGCTGCACGTTTCTCCCTTCAACCCGATGGACATGACCTACCGTTGGCGAAGCAATAACCCGGACGAATCACTGGCGATCCAGATCGCGCTGTTTCAGGGCGGCGGGAAGATATTCGATGCCGTATTGTCCCTCACTGCCGAACCTCTGAATGCACGATCAGCAGTTCGCGCGATACTCACTTATCCATTGATGACAGTAAAAGTCGTCGCAGGCATTTATTGGGAGGCCTTGCGGCTGTTTTTGAAGGGTGTGAGCCTGCATGCTCATCCGAAGCGCTCCCACTGACGTAACCGAGAATTCCACGAGTCACCAGATAGAGGTGCCCTATGAGTGAATACAGCGTAAAGAACATCGCCAAGTTGCCGCTGCTTTTTCCGGAAAAAAACGGTGGTCTGGCGCGATCCTTTATGTGGAAGGTGCTCGATAAGTTACAGGTTGGCTCTCTTACGCTCAGGGAGGGTAGCGAAACCAAGGTCTTTGGCACAATGACCGACACCGCCGCACCCCATGCGGAAGTCCATGTCCATGACACAGATCTGTACCGACGCATTCTGACAGGCGGCAGTATCGCGGCTGGCGAAACGTTCATCGAAGGCATGTGGAGCAGCCCGGACCTCACCGAGGTGACGCGTGCCTTCAGTGCCAATATGGCGATGCTAGAGGCCATGTCTGACAAGCAAAACCTGCTAGCCCAACTGGCGCTGAAGATCAGCCACTGGACTCGTCGGAATACCTCCTCTCGGTCCCGGGAAAATATCGCTGCTCACTACGATCTGGGGAATGATTTCTTCTCCCTCTTCCTCGACCCCAGCATGATGTATTCCTCCGCCGTCTTCCCTTCGGCCTCCAGTGATCTCGCCGCTGCATCGCAGCACAAGCTCAGGCTCATCTGCGAGGATCTTGAGCTAAAAGCCGAGGACCATCTCGTCGAAATTGGCACGGGCTGGGGCGGCATGGCCATCTTCGCCGCGGAACACTATGGCTGTCGTGTGACCACCACGACAATTTCGCGGGAGCAATACGACTACACCGTAGAGGCCGTAGCAAAAAAAGGCCTGGACAAGCAGATCACTGTGCTGTTCGACGACTACCGAGATCTAAAGGGACAGTTTGACAAGCTCGTTTCAATCGAAATGATCGAGGCAGTGGGGCACCAGTTCTACGACACCTACTTTCAAAAGATCAGTCATCTCCTCAAGCCACATGGCAAGGCAGTCATTCAGGCGATTACGATTACCGAACAACGATATGAGCAGGCCAGAGACTCGGTCGACTTCATCAAGCGCTATATTTTTCCGGGCGGTTGCCTGCCCTCTCTGACTGTCATCAGCGACGCCCTTGCGCGCGTGACGGACATGCAAATGAGCCACCTGCGAGATATTGGCCGTGACTATGCAGACACGCTTAAAGTTTGGCATGACTGCTTTCTAGATAGACTAGATGAAGTCAGAAAAATGGGCTTTGATGATCGTTTCATTCGCATGTGGCGCTACTACCTCAGCTATTGCGAGGGAGGCTTTCGTGAGCGCATCATTGGCACCTACCAAATCACCATGACCAAGCCGGGGTATCGCCCCGGCTAATTGCCTATGCTGCTGTCCCTCGCGCCGATCGGCCTGTTAATTGCACTGTTGTCGGTTTCGGTTGCCTTATTTGGGTCAGATGCTTCCTATGGCCCCAATCAGGTAGCGCTGATCGTCGGCGCCGCCGCAACGATGCTGGTCGGCTGGTATCGAGGCATGCGCTGGGAAGCGATTCAGGAAGGGATGGTGGGCGCGATCACTGTCTCCATTATGCCCATGATGATTCTGCTGTCGGTCGGCGCACTGATCGGTAGCTGGATAATCAGTGGCACGGTGCCGGGAATGATTTATTACGGCGTCCAATTGCTGGATCCCAACTGGTTCTACGCCGCTTCCGCCGTCATCTGTGCGTTGGCGTCACTGAGTCTGGGTAGTTCCTGGACGGTTGCCGGGACCTTGGGTATTGGGCTCATGGGCATTGCCACGACCTACTCTCTTTCCCCCGCCGTGACCGCTGGTGCCGTCATTTCCGGTGCCTATTTTGGCGACAAACTGTCACCTCTTTCAGACACCACAAACTTGGCTGCAGCTGCGGTAGGCGTGGACTTATTCGAGCATATAAAGAACATGCTCTGGACCACACTCCCAGCATTTTTGTTGGCTCTGGTGACGTTCTCTTTTGTCGGCAGCGAGGGCGCTGCTGCGCCCGAGAATATTGCCGAGATTCGCTCTGCGCTTGCGGCGCAGTTTTCCCTATCACCCTGGGTGCTCTCGCCGTTAGCGCTAATGCTGTTGCTCATCTACCTCAAGGTGCCCGCCTACCCGGCTATTCTTATCTGCACCTTGTCAGGCACCCTCTACGCTGCTTTTTTTCAGCCAGAGGTCGTTAAGGCAATGGCCATCGCGGCGCACCCCGATACCCCTGCGCCGCTGGTTCAGGGGCTCTGGATGGCACTTTTTTCCGGATATCAGTCCCCTCCCGAACTCGGGACGTTGAGCCAATTGCTCGACAAAGGTGGCCTAGCAAGCATGCTCAACACCATTTTTCTGATTCTCACGGCCATGACTTTTGGGGGCATGCTAGAGAGCACGGGCATTCTCCGCCAGCTACTCCATGGGGTGTTGCGGGGCGTCAAAAGAACAGGAGATCTGATCTTGGCGACAGTGAGCGGCGGCATCATCACCAATATTTTGGCCGCAGATCAGTTTCTGGCGATTACCCTACCGGGCCGCTTGTTCACACCGGCCTATGACGAACGGCACCTAAACCGGCTAAACCTGTCGCGCACGCTGGAAGATTCCGCAACCCTCACCTCAGTATTGGTGCCCTGGAATACCTGCGGCGCCTTTATGGCGGCGACATTGGGCGTAGCGACCTTGGACTACGCGCCTTACGCGCTCTTCAACCTCATCTGCCCAGTATTGGCGGTCGTCTTCGGCTATGCCTTGATTGCTCAAGCACCCCCGCCGGAACACGCCAGCCTATGAACTGGGATTATGACAACCCTTTTGTGATGACGTTTAAGGTCAGCGAATCACATATCGACGCTCTGGCCCACACGCGCAACACGCATTATGTGGAATGGTGTATGGAAACCGCGTGGGCCCACACCACTTCACTTGGGCTCGGTGCCGCCGAGTATCAGCAGCTCGATCGTGCAATGGCGCTGACCCATGCCGAATATGACTACCTAAAGGCAACACATGCTGGCGACACGCTCTTGGTGGGAACGTGGATCACTGACTGGCGTAGCAAACTAAAAATGACGCGACAGCTGCAGGTCATTTGTCAGGAAACAAACACCACGGTCTTTCGCGGAAAGCTGGAGTTCGTCTGCATCGAGATTTCGACGGGGCAGCCCAAAAAGCCGCCGAGAGAATTTGTAGAAATCTATGCGCCGGCCGTAATCAACACGCTTTGATTGCCACAAGCATGATGCCGGATCTGATCAGGCACGAGACCAATCGAAACTGATGACCTCGGATATCTCATCTACCCCCAATTGAAGTGCGAGGAGGCGATCTACCCCGAGCGCCACGCCGGCACACTCAGGCAGACCCGCATCCTGGGCGGCCAGCAGTCTCTCGTCGGGCGCCCGCTCGACCAGACCCCGTTGGCGCCGTACCGCATTGTCTGAGGCAAACCGTTCCCTCAGTGCCGTCGCATCGCTTTGCTCCCAATAGCCATTGGCCACTTCAACGCCATCGATGTAGCACTCAAACCGCGCCGCGACGGACCTCCCCTGAACCCGCATCAGCCGGGACAAAGCAGACTGAGAGGGCGGAAAGTCAGTCACGAAGACGACCCCAGCGTCCCTTAAAGTCGGCTCAACACAATGACTCATCAAGAGATCTAACAAACCATCGCGGTCAAGATCTGCCGGCACTTCACCCAAATGGGTCTGCGCGACGGTCTTCAACTGGGCGTCGTCCACCCCATCATCGAGCGGATCAACATCGAGAACCTGCTGAAACAGTGTTCGATAGGGCCAAATCTGCCAGCCACTTCGCCCCAGCACTTCACCCACCAATTCACCGACCTCACGCATCAAGGCAGCGTGATCCCAGCCGAGTCGATACCACTCCAGCAAGGTAAATTCCGGGTTGTGTTTTCGCCCCTGTTCACCAAGCCGAAAGGCTTTGCTCACCTGAAAAATATCCCCCGCTCCCGCAGCAATGAGCCGCTTCATCGCGTATTCAGGCGAGGTCTGTAGGAATCGCTGGGGCTCCTTTGGGAAAACCCCGGCTAGCGTTAGTGCATCAATCGCGGGATCGGTAACGGTCGCGAGACTGATCAGTGGCGTCTCGACCTCCATCACACCCCGCGCGGCAAAAAAAGTGCGTAAGCGAAGTAGCAGTGATGCGCGTGCTGTCAGCGCGTCAAGCGACGCAGAGGGCCGCCAATCGAACATGGCTCAGCTTTTGCTGGCGCGACTCACGTATTCACCGGTTCGCGTATCGACCCGGATGGATTCACCCTCGGTAATAAACAAGGGAACCCGGACGACCGCACCGGTACTCAGAGTAGCGGGCTTGCTACCCCCCTGAGCCGTGTCACCCTTCAGGCCGGGATCCGTCTCCGTAATCTCCAGCTCGATGAAATTGGGAGGAGTGACCGCGAGGGGCGACCCGTTGTACAACGTAATTTCATAGCGCTCCTGCTCCTTGAGCCATTTCCCAGTATCGCCCACCGCATCGCGATCTGCGCTGTATTGCTCGTAGGTAGAGGGGTCCATGAAATACCAGAATTCTCCATCCGTGTAGGAGTACTCCAGATCCACATCCATGACATCTGCCCCTTCGAGGGTATCCCCAGACTTGAACGTGCGCTCCCAAACTCGACCCGACTTCAGGTTGCGTAACTTGACGCGATTGAACGCCTGCCCTTTTCCCGGCTTAACGAACTCATTCTCCAAAATGGAGCAGGGCTCGCCATCCAACATAACCTTCAAGCCGGGCTTAAATTCATTGGTGGAAAAATTTGGCATCGCGGACAACCTGAGTGAGAAAACCGCGATCATACCGCAGGCCTTTTCTTGGGAACACTTGCGAGCGCTCAATCTGTGCCGAATTCGCCATCGCTACCAAGCAGGTAGCAAATGCCATCCAAGCCACCATAGATGACTTCGATCGGGCTCGCCGCACGAACTGCCGGCTTCGCATGAAAGGCCACACCCAGGCCAGCCAGCGCCATCATCGAGAGGTCATTGGCGCCATCGCCCACAGCAATGGACTGTTCGACGCTAATTCCCAGCCGGTCGGCCAATGCCTGCAGTGCCATTGCCTTGTACTCTCGATTCACAATGGGTGGAATCACCTTCCCGGTTATAGCGCCGTCCCGCGTGTCGAGGGCGTTTGCGACCACCTCATCAAAACCGAAATCCTGCTGCAACCGCCTGGCAATTGGTAGGAATCCCCCCGAAAAAATCGCGAGTTTAATGCCGCGCGCCCTCAGGGTGGTGGTCATTTCTCTGAGGCCTTCCTTAATCGGGAGTCGATCGGCCAAAGCGTCAATCGCATCGGCGCTCAAGCCCTCTAGCAAGGCAAGACGTGTCCGAAAGCTCTCATCAAAATCGACCTCTCCGCGCATCGCTCTGGCGGTGATAGCGGCGACTTGCTCACCCACACCTGCCGCATCAGCCAGTTCGTCGATTACTTCGCAGTCGATAAGGGTTGAATCCATATCGAAGACTGCCAGTCGATAGTGGCGGGTGCGCATGGCTCGGGGTTGCAATGCGAGATCAACGCCAAAGTGATCAGAGAGATCTCTCAAGCGTTTGGAAAGGCTGGCTTCGTCAGGACAATCGATCCAGAAATTGTGCACGCTCCTCGACGCCGATAACGTCACGGGGACCGGCATATCCCGATGATCGAGAACACCTCCACCCGCATTGACCACGGCGTTTTCAACGGTCTGAACATCAAACGGGTTACCGCTCGGCACCATTAGCACAATGACATGTGTCGCGCTTTTCAAGAGTCACTCATTCAAATCAATTGGAAGATAGATCGCGGCGTTCCCACAAAAACCGCAGCCGCGAAGTTTATACTGAACGCCGTCTTAATGGAGACACGCTGTGGAACCCATCTTGCGCCGATTGCGTCACCAACCGCTGTCCCACCAACTGGCGTTGGTGGCCGCAGGCTGTTGTCTGCTCGCCACGCTGATATTAGTCGCGGTCGCTGCCCAATCCACTCGGTCAGTGCTCAACTCGACGCTCGATGAACACGCGCAGGCTGCCGTCGCAAACCTCGGGCTCAGGGCCGGTACCGAATTGGCTACCGGTGACCGGTTAGGGCTTGCCGCCGCACTCCAATTTTATACCGATCAAAAACTGTTTTCGGCCGCCAGAGCACTCGATATCGAGGGCAATGAACTTGCCGTAGCCGGCACCATTGCAGCCGGCGGCTCACTGTATCGTCATGCCATCCTGATTGATGGCAACAATGCGGGGTCGGTGGAGTTATACCTCGATCTGACCCCCCAGCTGGCAGCGGAAGAGACGCTGTTGTGGGGCTTGATTGCACTGGCGGTCCTCCTCAGCACCGCGGTCTTTGCGATCACCCGACCCATGGGTCAGCGCCTCGCGAGCGACATTAGCGAAGCAGTGGCTCAACTGGATGCCATCTCCGACGAGTCGTCGCTGTCCATCAATGAGGTCCACAAGTTACGAGACAGCGTCAATTCGCTCCCGCTGGACCTGCTGAAGTCACAGAATCTCTCCCAGCCGAGTGACGATAACTACCGCGATACCGCTATCTTGTGCATTGCCCTGAAGCATCTGCCTGGATATCTCGACACACTGGATGACACGCGGTTGCAGGAATACGTGGGTTTGCTACATCGCATCGCTTTTGGCAGCGCCGGTTTTTACGGTGGCGAACTGTCAGTCATCAGGCAATTTGGTCTCGCCATTTACTTCTCCGGCACCCACGCCATCGGCTCCCCGGTGTTGCGAGCCGCCAGTTGTGCCTGGTTAATAGCTCAGGCCGCCGCGTTGGCGGAAAAAGCCGAGCGCCTGTCTTTTGTACCCGGACTAGCAGTCGGTGTGAGCGAGCTGGGACGAGGAGATGCGGAAGACATTTATCCGGGTCTCTACACCCAAGCGACGCTGGACGACTTACTGGAGTTAGCCCAACACGACGTTGACGCCATTTTGCTATCTTCGCGGGCGGCGGAAGACGAGGGCATGACCTCGCGCATGGGGATCGATGTGATTGATGAACGGTGGATGGCGCTCGGTGATATCAGCAGTCGTCACAGGGATCTACTCACCCGTCAGCTCGCGCTTCTGCGCCGAGTGGTGGCACCTACTGAACAGGAAAGCCCTCAGGGCTTTCTGCCATTTTGATGAGATTAATCTCTGACCACAGCCAGCTGACTCACGCGCTGGTAGCCCTTAGGCAACTTGCTCCCGCGTCGCCCTCTCTCACCTTTGAAGTGCTCCAGCTCTGACCATTTGAAATTTCGGTAGTGGCCACCTGAAGTTACCTGAAGGGTTTCGCCTTCGGAGACAACGCATAAACCCACAACAAATTCATCGCGGGCGGCCGCTCGCGCTGAGGGGATGCCGATGAGCTTGTTTCCTTTACCCCGGGCAAGCTCGGGTACGTCGCTGAGAGAAAACACAAGCATTCGACCTTCGTTGGTCGCCACCACAACCCAGGATTCGGACGCACCGGAAATCGCCGCTGGTGGGAGCACCCGCGCATTTTTGGGTAAGGTCAGCAATGCCTTGCCCGCTTTGTTTTTGGCTTGTAGTTGTGCGAATTGCACGACAAAGCCGTAGCCAGCGTCACTGGCCAGAAGGAAACGATCTGTCTCCTGCCCCGTCAATAACCCCTCAAATGTAGCGCCCGACGGAGGGTTGATTCTGCCCGTGAGAGGCTCCCCTTGCCCGCGCGCAGATGGCAACTGGTGCGTGGGAATGGTGTAAGCACGGCCAGTGGAATCCAGCACCACAGTTGGCAAATTGGATTTGCCCCTCGCTGCAAATCGGAAACCATCTCCGGACTTATAGCTAAGTGCCGTTGGATCGATATCGTGGCCTTTGGCCGCCCGAATCCAGCCCTTCTCTGACAGGACAATCGTGAGGGGATCTGCGGTGGTCAACTCGAGTTCGCTGAAGGCTCTCGCCTCCTCACGTGCCACCAATGGCGACCGTCGGGCGTCGCCATGCGCCGCGACCACATCATTCAGCTCTCGCTTGATCAGGGTTTTTAATCGCGCCTCACTTCCGAGGGTTTTTTTCAGCGCGTCACGCTCGGCAGCCAGCTCATCCTGCTCGCCCCGGATCTTCATCTCCTCAAGCTTCGCCAGATTTCTGAGTTTCAGATCGAGAATGGCTTCTGCCTGGGTGTCTGTAATTTTGAACGCCTTGATGAGTGCAGGCTTGGGTTCATCCTCCTCCCTGATGATACGAATCACTTCATCGATATTAAGAAAAGCGATTAGATAGCCATCGAGGATATGGAGCCGCCTCTCGACCCGATCGAGCCGATGGGCCAAACGACGTTTCACGGTTGCCTTTCGGAAAACCAGCCATTCCTTGAGAATGGTGAGGAGTGACTTCACACCCGGTCTGCCTTCGATGCCAATCACATTGAGATTGACCCGGTAGGTACGCTCCAGATCCGTGGTCGCAAAGAGATGGCTCATCACCGCATCAACTTCGATTCGATTGGATCTGGGCACGAGTACCAGTCGAGTGGGATGCTCGTGATCGGATTCATCACGCAAGTCGGAAACCATGGGCAACTTTCGGGCCTGCATTTGGGCGGCAATCTGCTCCAATACCTTGGCACCTGACACCTGATAGGGCAGTGAGTGAATAACGACCGCACCATCCTCAACAGCGTAAGCGGCTCGAACCCTCAGCGCACCTCGACCGGTTTCGTAAAGTGCCCGCATTTCATCAGCTGGCGTCACTATTTCAGCCTCAGTGGGGAAATCCGGCCCCTTGATGAATTGACAGAGGTCGGCAACGCTTGCCTTGGGTGATTCCAGCAGATGAATCGCAGCGGCAACGACCTCGGTCAGATTGTGGGGCGGGATATCGGTGGCCATGCCCACGGCAATACCGGTGGTGCCATTCAGTAACAGATTGGGTACCTGAGCGGGGAGCACCATGGGTTCATCGAGGGTGCCATCGAAATTGGGCTGCCAATCAACCGTGCCCTGCCCCAGCTCGGAGAGGAGGACATCGGCATAAGCGGTAAGGCGCGACTCCGTATAACGCATGGCTGCAAAAGACTTGGGGTCGTCCGGAGAGCCCCAGTTGCCCTGACCATCGACCAGCGGGTAGCGGTAGGAAAAATCCTGCGCCATCAGCACCATCGCTTCATAGGCCGCGCTATCGCCGTGGGGGTGAAACTTACCGATGACGTCACCGACAGTGCGGGCTGACTTTTTATATTTGGCGCTCGCCTTCAGCCCCAATTCGCTCATGGCATAGACAATGCGGCGCTGTACCGGCTTCAATCCATCACCGATATGGGGCAGAGCACGATCTAGGATCACGTACATCGAATAATCGAGGTAGGCTTTCTCCGCGTAATCCTTTAGCGAAAGCTGCTCGACATCGGTCGCCGGCTGCATCAAATCTGTCATGGTGTTGAGGCTCTCTTCAGGAAAGTGGCATTGGCGCCACTGTGGACTTCCGCACGCGCGTTATCGTAACGCACCCGGAAGTGGAAATACCACGGCGTAAGTGCTTCCATGACGCCCCGCACCGAAAAGGCCACGGAAAACCTCAATGACCACGCTGACAGAAAAAGACCGGCAGGCACTGAGCCTGCGCTGGCGACACTTTGATGTGTTCGGCACCGCACAATGGCACCGGTTACTGGCCCTAAGGACAGCCATTTTTGTCGTGGAACAACAGTGTCCCTATCAGGAAGTCGACGAGAAAGATCCGCTGTGTTGGCACCTTGAGCTGCTTCACGACAGTCAACTCATCGGGACATTACGGGTCGCTCCCCCGGGTGTCACCTACGCGGAATGCGCCATTGGCAGAGTGGCTGTTGACTCAAACTACCGCGGGTTGGGGCTGGGGCGCGACATGATGGAGGTGGCACTGTCATTCTGCGAAGCCCGTTGGCCCCAAGGTGTTCGACTCAGCGCACAGCTCTACCTGCAGGCTTTTTATGAGTCGTTGGGATTTCAGGCGACGCGTGAACCCTATCTGGAGGATGATATCCCCCATATCGAAATGCTGAGGTGCTTCGAGCCGTCAGGCGGCTGAACGGGCAGCGCGTTTGCGCTCGTGTTCCAGCAACCACTTTTTGCGCAGACGGATACTGTCGGGGGTCACCTCGACCAATTCATCGTCGTCGATAAACTCCAGCGCCTGCTCCAGCGAGTGTCGCACCGGCGGCGTGAGTGTCAGCGCATCGTCATTTCCGGATGCGCGGACATTGGTGAGTTGCTTGGCCTTCGTGGGGTTGACGACAAGATCGTTTCCACGGCTATGCAGGCCGACGATTTGACCTTCATACACCTGCACATTGGGGTCGATGAAGAGGCGGCCTCTGTCCTGGAGTGCATGGAGGGCATAGGCAAGCGTCTTGCCGTTTACCATTGAAACCAGCACCCCATTCTGGCGCTCGGCCAACGCTGCCGTAGTCACCGGGCCATAGTGATCGAAAACATGCGTCATGATCCCGGAGCCCGAAGTCAGCGTCAGAAACTGTGATCGAAAACCGATTAACCCCCGGGCAGGAACGATAAATTCGAGGCGAACCCGTCCTTTGCCATCCAGCGTCAACTGTGTCAGGTCAGCGCGGCGCAGACCCAGCTCCTCCATCACGGCTCCTTGGTGCTGTTCGTCAATGTCCAGCACCAATTGCTCATAGGGTTCGCTCAATACGCCGTCAATGGTCTTCTGAATGACCTCCGGTCGGGATACCCCAAGCTCAAAACCCTCTCGTCGCATACTTTCAATGAGGACCGATAAATGCAGTTCACCACGCCCCGAAACCTTGAACTTATCAGCGGTCTCACCGGGCTCCACGCGCAGCGCCACGTTATGGATCAGCTCCCTCTCCAATCGTTCTTTGATATTGCGTGACGTCACAAATTTGCCTTCACGCCCCGCGAAAGGTGAATCATTGACCTGAAACGTCATGCTGACGGTGGGCTCGTCCACGGTGAGCGCAGGAAGCGCTTCGGGCTTGGCTGGGTCGCACAACGTATCTGAAATCAACAGTCCGTCGATCCCCGTAACGCAGACAATATCGCCCGCCTGCGCGGAGGGAACCTCGACCCGTTCAAGGCCCTCATAACCCATGACCTGCAGTATTCGCCCCGGGCGGGTCGTGCCCTCGCGTCCCACTATTGTTACCTGCGTGTTGGTCGACAACTGACCCCGGGTCACGCGACCCACGCCGATCACTCCAACGTAACTGGAGTAATCGAGCGCCGAAATCTGGAGCTGCAACGGCCCGTCCGCATCCACCTCCGGTGCAGGCACGCACGCTTCAATGGCCTCAAAAAGTGGTGTCATATCGCTGGCCATCTGCTCGGGATCTCGTCCGGCAATACCCAGAACCGCCGAGGTATAGACCACCGGGAAATCCAGCTGTGACTCATTTGCTCCCAGCGCATCAAAAAGATCGAACACCTGATCGACAACCCAATCGGGTCGGGCGCCATCGCGGTCAACCTTGTTGACCACTACGATGGGGTTAAGTCCCCGCTCAAAAGCCTTGGAGGTCACAAACCGCGTCTGGGGCATGGGGCCATCAACCGCGTCCACCAGCAAAAGCACGGAATCCACCATGGACAGCACGCGCTCGACCTCGCCCCCAAAATCGGCGTGACCGGGGGTATCGACGATATTGATCCGGTAATCCCGCCAGCTGATGGCGGTGTTCTTTGCGAGAATGGTGATCCCCCTCTCCCGCTCTTGGTCGTTGGAGTCCATGACCCGCTCAGCACCGGCAAGCTTGCGGTCTAAGGTCCCGGATTGTTGCAAAAGACAATCCACCAAAGTGGTTTTGCCATGGTCAACGTGAGCGATGATGGCGATATTGCGAAGGGCTTGCATGCTGATTCCAGATTGGCGTGACGGGAGCGCGCGGGCGGCGCGCGCGGAGTGTACACCAGCACCGGCGAGTTGGTTCATGCAATAAATGCCCACAAATACGGTAGAGGCCAGCAGAATTTCAAACGGTCCCTGCCCCGGACCTCGGGCAAATTGCACAATACTGGTGCATTTTTGCTGCGCTTTGCACTATGCTAGTGCATGAGGGCGGGCGCGGCTCTCGCTTGTGGGAAAAAAGATCATTAAATTCAATGGCTTGAAAAAAACGGTGGCGCCCCAAAAATTGGCACGCCAATTGCACCATGCGCTGAGCTCAAACAGTGCAAGTCGCATTGATTGAAATCATCTCCCAGTCAGCACTGGGTGGCGTTAAAACCGGAGGAAGACAACATGTCAGAGCGCACGCTCGATTTGATTAGCAAAAACGATGTCCGCTGGGTGGACTTGAGATTCACCGACACTAAGGGGAAGGAGCAACATGTCTCTATCCCGGCTTCTGCAGTGGATGAAGATTTTTTTGAAGGCGGCAAGATGTTTGATGGGTCGTCCATTTCCGGTTGGAAAGGCATCAACGAATCGGACATGATCTTGATGCCCGATGACAGTACCGCGATCTTAGACCCCTTCACCGACGATCCCACCGTCATCGTGCGCTGCGATATTGTCGAGCCCGCAACCATGCAGGGATACGACCGGGATCCGCGAAGCATTGCGAAGAAAGCTGAGGCTTATCTCTCTTCCACCGGTCTGGGAGATACCGCCTTCTTCGGACCCGAACCCGAATTTTTCGTTTTCGACGACGTCAAATGGAACGTCGAAATGAGCGGCGCGAGCTACTCGATCAATGCGGAAGAAGCCGCGTGGTCCTCCAACGCCGACTTCGAAGACGGCAACACTGGCCACCGCCCCAGAGTAAAGGGTGGTTATTTCCCCGTGCCGCCAGTGGACTCTCTGCACGATATTCGCGCCGCCATGTGCTCGGCAATGGAACAGATGGGCCTCGATGTCGAGGTGCATCACCACGAGGTGGGCACTGCGGGTCAGTGCGAGATTGGCGTCAAATTCAACACCCTGGTCGCAAAGGCCGACGAAGTCCAGATCTTGAAGTACTGTGTGCTCAACGTGGCACACGCCTATGGCAAGACCGCCACATTTATGCCCAAGCCACTGGTTGGAGACAATGGATCAGGCATGCATGTCCACCAGTCGATTGCCAAGTCCGGCGATAACGCCTTTGCTGGCGATGGCTATGCCGGCTTGTCTGACACAGCGCTTTACTACATCGGCGGCATCATCAAGCACGCTCGCGCATTGAATGCGTTCACGAACGCCTCCACCAACAGCTACAAGCGATTGGTCCCCGGCTTTGAAGCGCCCGTGATGTTGGCTTACTCCGCGCGTAATCGCTCTGCATCGATTCGTATTCCCTACGAGCCGTCGCCGAAGGGCAAGCGGATTGAGGTCCGATTCCCCGACCCCACAGCCAACCCCTACTTGGCATTTGCCGCCATGTTGATGGCAGGTATCGATGGCATACAGAACAAGATCCATCCCGGCGATGCCGCAGATAAAGATCTTTATGACCTGCCCGCCGAAGAGGCAGCGGACATCCCAACTGTTGCTTCTAGCCTGGAAATGGCGCTGGATGCGCTGGACGCAGATCGCGGGTTCCTCACCGCGGGTGGCGTGTTCTCCGACGATATGATCGATGCCTACATCGAATTGAAGCGAGAAGACGTGGAGCGTCTGAATATGACGACCCACCCAGTGGAGTTTGACCTGTATTACTCTGTCTAACGTCTCCGGCCAATCCGCCGTGGCGACACTAACGAAAGCCCGCAAAGTGCGGGCTTTCGTCCCTATGGGTATTGGTTTGTCACGTCGCACCATTTTGGTGCAAACTCTAGACCTTCAACGTCCTGCTCCTTTTACGCGTCGATTGGGACACCCAAACGGGAGGAGTCAGCGAGAGGAAGAAACACTCCTGTGATGACTTTCGCCAACAAGAACAGGTTCGATTACGCGATCGCCTTCTTGGCAGGAGCGCTCTGCGCCACCTTGTGTCACGCAGAATCCGCGCAAACCATTTATAAAGTCACCGACGAAAACGGGCACATCACCTATACGGATGTCGCACCCGGGCCCGGCAGTCACACCGTTGAGGAATACCGGCTCGATACGCCCAATGCCGCCATGCCAGTGCTGCCGACAACTGCCACCCCTCCAGCGAAGGGCGCTGCCGCCGCTGCAAAACCCGAATACATCACGGTTATTGCCCAACCCCTTGACGGTTCAACAATTCCTATGGGACCCGGCAATTTTACGGTTGCCGCACAAACCTCACCGCAACTCGGTGCCTCTGAGCGTCTGCAATTGGAGGTAGATGGCTCGGCTTTTGGGTCGCCCCAAAGAGACACTACGTGGAAACTCGAAAATATCTTCCGCGGCGCACACACCCTCCGCGTAATACGACTCGATGACACAGGCAACGCAACGGATTCGTCTGAGATCAGCACCGTGTTCGTTCTCCGCCCGAGCGTAGTCAAGTAAGCCCGTGGTCGATCTTGCCGCAGATTACAATCTCGAGCTTCTCGCTACTGGCGTGGTGCTCCTCGACGCAGAACTGAAAATTCTTGCGCTCAACCTATCGGCAGAAAACCTACTTGAGGTCTCTGCAAACCGCGCCATCGGCAGTGAACTCGCAGCCTTCCTGGACGAATCGAACGAATGGTATCCCCTTCTACTGCAGGCCTTGGCGGACAACTATCCTCTGGTGCGCCGAGCCGTGCCCATGACGACACGAACCGGCCAGGAACGCACCGTGGATGTCACCTTGAGTCCGATCGCGGCCACAGTGGGATCTCGGAGCTTGCTGGTCGAGCTCAATATGGTGGATCGTCTGCAGGCAATCAGCCGCGATGAAAGTGAGTGGCAAGCGCAAGCGACGCTCAAGGAGATCATGAAGGGCGTTGCGCACGAGGTGAAAAATCCTTTGGGCGGCATTCGTGGAGCGGCGCAACTGCTCGCAGGAGAGCTCGCTGATCCGGCACAACAGGAATACACCGACATCATTATCTCCGAGGTTGATCGCCTGAGAACATTGGTAGACAGGATGCTGGGGCCCAAGGAAAAGCTGGTGTCTGAGCCGACCAACATCCACGAAGTGATCGAACACGTGCGGCAGCTGATTGAAGCCGAAGCAAAGGGGGCATTGCTCATCGAGCGGGATTATGATCCCAGTCTTCCCGATTTTTGTGCTGACGCCGGTCAGCTGACTCAGGCCATCCTGAACTTGGTGCGCAATGCCTGGCAGGCATGCGGCGATGAAGGGCTCATCACGCTGAGAACGCGCGTCTTACGCCAGTTTACCGTCGGCGGAAGCCGACACAAACTGGTTTGTGCGCTGCAGGTTCTGGACAACGGTCCCGGTGTTCCAGAAGCGTTATTGACTCGGTTGTTCCTGCCAATGGTGACGGGCAATGCAACGGGTACCGGTCTGGGTCTATCCATTGCGCAACGTATTGCTAATCAGCATGGCGGCCTAATTCAGGTCCAAAGTATGCCGGGCGATACCTGCTTCACTCTATTGCTGCCCATGGAGGTTTGATATGGCGTTTACCGAACAAATCTGGATTGTCGATGATGACAGCTCAATCCGATGGGTCATGGAAAAGGCGCTTACACGCGCCGGGTTGCACTGCCGCGTATTTGAGTCGGCTGATGAAGTGCTCGAATCTCTCGGTTCGGAAGAACCGATGGTTGTGGTTAGCGATATTCGCATGCCGGGCACGGACGGCATCCAGTTGCTATCGCAAATACGCCAGCGGCAGCCAGACCTCCCAGTCATTATTACGACCGCTCACTCCGACCTTGATAGTGCAGTCAATTCCTACGAAGAAGGGGCTTTCGAATATCTCCCGAAACCTTTCGACATAGAGGAAATGGTCGCGACTGTCACTCGCGCCCAGGCACAACGCGGCCCCAGAAAAGGTTCGTCGGAACCATCCAGCGGCGGGAAAACCGCGGAGATCATTGGTAATGCGCCCGCCATGCAGGAAGTTTTCCGGGCCATCGGTCGTCTCGCACAAAGCCATATCACCGTTTTGATCAACGGTGAATCAGGCACTGGGAAAGAACTGGTCGCCCGTGCACTCCACAAACACAGCCCCCGGGCTAGCAACGCCTTCGTTGCGCTCAATATGGCAGCCATCCCGCAAGAGCTGATGGAGTCAGAGTTGTTCGGGCATGAAAAAGGGGCCTTTACCGGCGCCAATAATCGCCGTGAGGGCCGATTCGAACAGGCTCGCGGAGGTACGTTATTTTTGGACGAAATCGGCGATATGCCCGCAGCAACCCAGACCCGCTTACTCAGGGTGCTGCAGGACGGAGAGTTTTTCCGAGTCGGTGGTGTGGATTCCATTAAAGCGGATGTTCGAATTATTGCCGCGACGCATCAAAAACTGGAGTCTCTCGTCGAAACAGGGGCTTTCCGAGAAGACCTGTTCCACCGGCTCAACGTCATCAGGATTCATGTTCCCAAGCTGTCAGAACGCCGTGAAGATATCCCCGGACTGCTGGCGCACTTTCTGAAGGGCGCGAGCGCTGAATTGGGCGTTGAAACCAAAGTCCTTTCGAGCGAAGCGCAGGCCCTCCTCACGCAGCTCCCCTGGCCGGGCAACGTCCGTCAGTTGGAGAACACCTGCCGGTGGCTCACGGTGATGGCGGCCGGCCGGGAAATACTGGTGTCGGATCTGCCGCCTGAATTACTGCGACGCTCCGAGAAACCCGATCAGGCGAGCGCAGAGGGCTGGCACGAGCAATTGGCGAGTTGGGCACATCAGCGGTTAATCGACGGGCAGTCAAATGTGTTGCGTGAAGCGCTACCGCTGTTTGAGTCCATCATGATCGAGGCGGCACTCCGCCATACGGGCGGGCGAAAAGCAGAAGCAGCGGAACTACTCGGGTGGGGCCGCAATACCCTCACCCGAAAAATCAAAGATCTGGAGACCCCGGCGCACTAAGCGCTCATAAAATTAATTAGTGGGTCGCCGTTCCCTGCGGCGCCTCTGATCCCTCTGCAGGTGCCTCAGCCGCCTGCTGCGCCACGGCCTGTCTGAAGAGCGCATCAAAGTTAACCGGCGCAATCATCAGCGGAGGAAAACCGCCTTTGACAACCAAATTGTCGATCGCTTCACGGGCGTAGGGGAAAAGAATCGTCGGCGCAACCGTGGCCAACAACTGGCGCAGGGCATCGCCTTCTATGCCCGCCACGAAAAAAATACCCGCCTGCTGCACTTCCACGAGGAAGGCCGTTTGATCCTCGAGCTTGGCAGTAATGGTGAGCGTCAGTACCACCTCGTGATTACCTTCCTCGTCAAAGCGACTGCTCTTGGTATTGAGGTCTACGTTAACAGCGGGCTTCCACTCTCGTCGAAATACATCGGGCGCAATCGGCGATTCAAAGGAGATATCCTTCGTATAAATCCGCTGTGTCACAAATTGCTGTTGTGCCGCCTCACCCTGCGCGGCCGCCTGCTCTTCAGCCATGATGGCTCTCCTTTTTCTTTAAATCCTTGCTTCTCAACCCACCGAAAAGGCGAGTAGGGGATCCAGCCCGCCGGAACGGTCGAGATCATACAACTCGTCACAGCCGCCAATGTGTTGGCCGCCGATCCAGATTTGCGGCACCGATGTTTGCCCCGCCGCCGCCGTCATTTGTTGCCGTGCCACAGCGTCACCATCGACTGCGATTTCCTGATAGACAACACCCTTCCGGTCAAGCAGCGCTTTGGCGCGGATACAAAAAGGGCACCACCGTGTCGTATAAATCAGGACATCGTTCACAGTGTGACAACGGGGAGTTTTTGGGCATCCCACTCCATCATACCGCCCGCCAATTTTTGAGCCCGAGGAAAACCCTGCAGTCTCAGCGTTTTGGTGGCAGACCCGGCAGATTGCCCCATTTTACACACCACAACGACCGGTTTTTCCCTGAACTTTTCCAGTTCATCGATTCTGGAGGCCAACGACCCCGCGGGAATATTGATCGCTGCCGTGATGTGGCCACGCGCAAATTCCTGTGCCTCTCTGATATCCAGAAAGACACCGCCGTCGCCATTCACCAACCGCACCGCCTCGCCAATCGACAAAGCGGGCCCCGCTTTACGGCTCTCGTGGATGGCAAGCAGGGTCAAGGTGGTGGCCAGAGCGGCAATCAACACCCACTGTTCTGCCATGAACTGAAATATCATCGCACTCGACACACTCTATTCATTTGTCCCAATCGGTTCGCTGGTAGAGACGAAACAAACTTCCTACCGCAGAAAAACCAGCGACCGTCGTCCGCGAGGTGCGCGAGTATATCGGTTCAATGGGACCGCCTCCAGTCAGGTTTGGAGACCCGCATTTTCGACCGCCTCAATTTTGTCGTCGAGTAGCTCCTCGGAAAGGCTCACAGGATCGAGATGAATCATGACGTCTGCATGGGGAATGGCGTTAATGATGGCCTCCTCGACGGCATCACTGACATCGTGGGCCACCAGCAACGGCATGTGATCATCCAGCTCGAGGTGAAGTTCGACGAAATCCACCCGACCCGCACTGCGAGTCCGCAGATCGTGCACGCCTTTGACTTGAGGATGAGCGCTCGCAATATCAATAATTTCCTGCCGCCGTGTCTCGGGCAGTTCCTGATCGAGTAACTCGCTGAGCGCATCGCGGATGATGTCCAAAGCCGCCTTCAGGGTATAAGCGGCGACGGCCAAGGCGAATAAGGGATCCACCCCGAGCCAGCCAAAATGTGCGAGCACAAGTGCAGCCAGCACCGCCGAATTGGTCAGCAAATCAGTGCGATAGTGCAAGGAATCTGCGCGAATGGCGGCCGAACGCGTGCGACGAATGACGTAACTTTGCACAGCCACCAAAGCAGCAGTAAGGGTAATGGTCAGGACCATCACGGCGATCCCCACCGAAAACGCCATTACGGGTGCAGGGTGCAGTAATCGATCGATAGCCTCACTGACCAAAAACAGGCCCGAGCCCAGGATGAAAACGCCCTGACCCAGTCCCGCGATCGCCTCGGCCTTGCCATGACCCCATCGGTGACTGGCATCGGCGGGCGCGAGCGCGTATCGCACGGCAAACAAATTCAGCACAGACGCCCCGGCGTCCATCAACGAGTCTACCAGCGACGCCAGAATCGCCACCGAGTCGGTCAGCCACCAGGCATAACCCTTGGCGATGATCAGGACCAGAGCGACGGACACCGAGAGGTTGGTTGCCAGCCGCAAGAGCTTCCCGGCTTCTGCGTTGGCTGGAGTCATAGCTGTGGAAGACGCGTCCATTTATCGAGGGCACCTCCGGATTTCACCGAGGAGTATCGGATCCTTCTGTCCCGACAGGCGCACCATATCATCGGCCCCCTGCCAGCGACAGCCGCGCGATATAAACCTCGCCAAATATGAGAGATGTCAGCGGGTTCTGGGCACGCTAAACTAACGCTCCTTCACAGTGTGAAACTTCGCCCGTTGTCCCAACCACGTCATACAACCTTACTTGTCATACTCGATGGTTTCGGCCACCGGGAAGCATCCGAAGATAATGCGATAAGCGCAGCAAACACCCCTCACCTGGATGCGCTACTTGTCAATTCGCCCCACACGCTGATTTCCGGCTCGGGTTTGGATGTTGGCCTACCCGACGGTCAAATGGGCAACTCCGAAGTCGGGCACATGAGCCTAGGTGCGGGCCGCATTGTCTATCAGTCCATCACCCGAATCGATCAAGCAATCGCCTCGGGATCCTTTGTACAGAATTCGGTCTATCTCAACGCAATAGATGCCGCAGTCCGAACCGGCAATGCCGTCCATATCATGGGCTTGCTTTCCCCCGGAGGGGTCCACAGCCATGAAGCGCATATCTTTGCGGCCCTGCGACTAGCGGCTGAACGAGGGGCTAAACAGCTTTTCTTCCATGCTTTTTTAGACGGCCGCGATACGCCACCCCGAAGCGCCGCCGCCTCGTTACAGCGCCTCGAAACGGTTCTGAAGGAGATTGGCGTCGGGCGAGTTGCCTCAGTGCATGGGCGCTACTGGGCAATGGACAGAGATAATCGCTGGGACCGGATTCAGCGAAGCTATGACCTCATCGCGTCGGGCGAGGCACCCGAGCGTGCCGCTTCGGCGCTAGACGCACTGCAAAGTGCTTATGCCCGAGGCGAGGACGACGAGTTTGTGCCGCCAACAGCTATCGGCGAGCCCGTGGCACTCAAAGATGGAGACGCGGTGCTCTTCATGAATTTCAGAGCCGACAGAGCCCGCCAACTTTCTCAGGCACTCATTGATCCAGAGTTTGACGCGTTTGTCCGCGATCAGCGGGCGCAGATTCAGTTTGTTGCCACCACAGAGTATGCGAGTTCACTGGCCTGCCCTGTCGCATTCCCCCCCGATAGTCTCGAAGGGAGCCTTGGCCAGGTGCTATCCGAACAGGGTCTGACACAACTCCGCCTTGCGGAAACAGAAAAATATGCCCACGTAACCTTTTTCTTCAGCGGCGGACGGGAGACTTCTTTCCCGGGAGAAACACGTGTTCTTGTGCCCTCCCCAGAAGTGAAAACCTACGATCTCAAACCCGAGATGAGCGCGCACGAGGTGACGGACAAACTGGTTGAAGCGATCGCGACACGAGAGTACGACTTTATTGTCGTCAATTTCGCGAATGGCGACATGGTGGGCCATACCGGCAATTTCGATGCAGCTGTCATTGCGGTTGAAACACTGGATCAGTGTCTTGGCCGCATCGTGGCCGCACTTGCTGAACACGGCGGCGAAGGCCTGCTTACCGCAGATCATGGCAATTGCGAGCAAATGCGTGATTACGAAAATCAGCAACCCCATACGCAGCACACAACCGAGCAGGTTCCCCTAATCTATCTGGGCAATCGGGTCTGCGAGCTGAACCCTGAGGGCGGAATTCTTGCAGATATCGCACCTACCCTATTGGACATGATGGGCATTGCTGCTCCTGAGGCAATGTCCGGGCGCAGTCTACTGATTCGCTGATTTTCGACGTGACCGGGGAGCGAACACTGACAACGCGTCGCCTCACCATCACAGGCCTCATCTGGCTCCTGATCAGCCAATATGTCTTGGGACAAATACCCGCAGATACCCGCGAGACTGAATCCCAGATCTCTGCGCTCAGCGCCGACATTGTGGCAATCAAAGCGCAACTCGATGCCCAGGGAGAGGCGCGCGATGACCTTCAGGATACTTTGCGTGACACCGAGCAGTACATTGGTAGCCTCGATCAGCAGCTGAACCGATTGATCGATGAAAAACAGGTACTGCAGGCAACATTGGCGTCGCTGCTCA
>CAXPKH010000057.1:0-22095 GCA_964217615.1 Luminiphilus sp. | reverse complement strand
GACGCGCTGCCCTACACCGAGCCGCCTTTCTGGTACTACCCCACGCGCCAGTCGTTAGGTGCGGCGTTATTGGCGAGTGACAGAGTCGCCGAGGCACAGGCAGTCTTCGAAGAAGATCTCGAGCAGTACCCCATGAATGGTTGGTCGATGTTTGGGCTCGCTGAGGCGCTCAGGCGCCAGGGCGATGAGGCCCGAGCGGAGCAAATAACAGCCCGCTTTGAGACGGTGTGGCAGTTTGCGGATGTTTCGTTGGCGACTTCGATTCTTTAGTTCCATAGGGTAGATAGACGCGGGGGCTCGCGCGAGTGTCTCTGGAAATCATTTTGATCTGGCTGCCGCAGCAGCCTTTACGAAGGTGAAGCATGATTAAAGTTGTGACATTACTGACCAGAAAGCCCGGAATGTCCCGTGAGGCATTTATAGAGCACTACGAGACTCATCATCGAAAAATCGGTGAGAAGTACCTCGGTGGTTTTGCCACGAAATATCAGCGCCGCTACCTTCAATCCGCGGGATTCAGAGAGCAGGAAGGGGAAGAACCGCCTTTCGACGTACTGATGGAAATCTGGTACCCGGATCAAGGCACGCTGAGTGCGGCCCTCGCTGTGTTGTCCACGGATGAAGCGCAGGCTGAGATCACGGCTGATGAGGAGCGCCTGTTTGACCGAGGCCTGATCCGCAGCTACACGGTCGAAGAGTACGAGTCCGAGATGCCCGCTGTACAGGCGCTTAACTAAAACGGGTCCGTCTTCGCCTAAAGCCGGCTTTACATGTCCTTAATCTACCCAGTGCATTAGGACGCTACCGGCTTCTGCTCCCTCGCGTGCGAGCCGCTCGGCGTCCTCACCAAACTGCTTCTCTATTTGCTCGCGCCGAATCTTCATCGTTGGCGTCAGGATCTCGTTCTCAATCGTCCAGGGCGTCTCACTGAAGATCACCGCACCAATTCGTGCGTGTTTCTCGATCTGGTCGTTGATGCTCTCCACTGTGGCCAGCGCCGCCGCCTCGACCTCCTCTCGAGGCAAGCCTCGGGCGGGTTCATTCACGACAGTCACCATGACGGTTTTGGAGTAGCCCCGCCCCAGCAGACACTGCTGTTCGGAGTGCACGTTCTCGGCGAACAAGCCTTCGATGGGCGGCGGCGCGACAAACTTGCCCTGAATCGTTTTGAAGTAGTCTTTTACGCGGCCGGTGATATAAATGAACCCGTCGTCGTCGATCTCAATTTTATCTCCTGTGTGTAGCCAGCCGTCTTGCCAAAGCTCAGCGGTCTTTTCGGGACGGTTGTAGTAACCGGGGGTGCAACCCTCGGCCTTGATGAGCATTTCGTCGTTGTCGCCGATCTTGACCTCGACCTCGCCCACCGGTCGGCCGATCGAGCCAATGCGCCGTTCGTCGGGATCCGTCGCGATCAGTCCCATCGCTTCGGTTTGCCCAAAACCCTCGCACAGTTTGACCCCAACGGATTCCCACCAATGGATCAGCGCTGGCGGTGTCGGTGCGGCAGCGGTGAGAAGATAGTCCACCTCGTCAAAGCCCAGCGCGCCGACGACCAAGGCTTGCACGCCGGTCTGATCTGCCTGAAGCGCCGCGTTCAGCGCCTCGGCGCCACCAAACTTTGCAGTGATGGATTGGCGAAGCTGCTCCCAAACTCGTGGCGGGCCAAAAAAGATGTGCGGTTTGCACTGGGGCAGATCTCTCGCGAGCGTCTCGAGGGATTCGTTGAAGAAGACCTCACCGCCCGAGTTGATCGAGCTGAACTCGACAATTTGCCTCTCCGCGATATGAGAGAGCGGCAGGTAACTAAAAAAACGCGGTTGGTCCTGCTGCGTGAACAGCGCTTGGCAGCGGCGCATGGGCACGAGGTTGGTTGCGTGGGTTTGAATTACGCCTTTGGGCAGGCCTGTCGTGCCAGAGGTAAATACCAGCGATACGATGTCGTCACCCTCGGGTTGATAGGCTGGGACATCGGCCGGTGCGGCCGCGACTAGGTCCGCCCAGGTCTTGTGCGGCAGCTCGCATTCCACTCCCGGCAACGTCACAAGTAGGCAACCCGGGGGCAACACTGACTTCACACCCTCCCAGTTTTCCGTTTGGCCGAGGAACAGCACCTTCGTCTCTGTAAAGTCGAGGATGTACTCTGCCGTTGAGGTGGCGTGGGTGGTGAAGAGCGGCACCGTCACGTTGCCCGAGTGAATCACCGCCATGTCGGCCATAATCCAGTGCGCGCGGTTTCTGGAGAGCAACGCCATCCTCTGGCCTTCGCCGTACTCAGCCTCAAGCCATGCGGCCGCTCGGTCAATCTCTGCAACCGTCTCACCCCAGGTGTATTCATCGGCACCGGCTTCGTGGAGATCCCGCATCCAGATTTTGTCAGGCTGTGTGCTGGCCCAATGGCGAGCCTGTTCAGTGAGTGTGTTGCATTCCATGGTCTGCTTACCTATTAGCGGTCCCAGTGCCGCGGTTGAGTCATGGTAGTTGCATGGGTTGCCCCAGCGATTCGTGCCTTAACCTAGGGTAAAGACATCAAAAAAGATAGTGCCGGGAGGGTATCTCACTATTGCGATGCCCGTGGGTATCACTAAGCATCCGCGTGTATAGTCGCAAGTGGCAGGGTGTTTCCATAGATAAACATATAAAGAGAGGACAGCATGACGGCACTGTTAGAGCTCACGGTTTACTTCACGGTTTGGACGTTGATCGCCGTTGTGGTTGGTGCGGCGATTCGCAATCAGGAATGGACCAAACAGGGTCGGGAGATTGGTCTCGGCAACCGCGATAACCTGAAAGAGGCCACCCCAATGGGTGGGCGCGCCGAGAGAGCAGCTAGGAACTCCATCGAGGCGGCTGTTTTCTTTGTGCCACTGGCGTTGGTTGCCAACGCGGCAGGGCTGGATGCTGAGGCGCTTCAGGGTGCGCAAATCGCCTTTTGGGCGCGGATTGCCTACGTGCCAATTTACATCGCAGGCATCAAGTACCTTCGCAGTCTGGTGTGGATTGTGGGTGTGGTCGGTTACGGGATGATGGTTGCGGCGATGCTGTGACGACCTCCAGCGTGAAACCAAAAGTCGCCATCTATGGCGCGGGTCAGTACGGTCTTGAAGCGATGCGGATCATGCATCGAAAAGGCTGGGAGATCGTGGCCGCCTACAATCGTGCGGGCGAGAAGGTCGGCCGCGACGTAGGAGAGTTAGCCGGGATAGAGCGACTTGGCATACCGGTTCAGGATTGTGAAGCCGCTGACTATGCATCCTGCGGCGCGAATATTGCGATACACAGTGTTGCTGACCGGCTCGATTATAACTGGCCCGGGCACCAGCGTTTGTTATCAGCCGGTATCAATGTGATCTGCCACGGCGGTGAGAGTAACTTTCCTTGGGGGTCACGACCTGAGCTCGCGGGTCGTCTTGATGATCTGGCAAGAGCCAACAACGCGACCTTCACGGGTACCGGCATCTGGGATTACTCGCGTATTTGGTCGGGCCTGCTGGTAGCGGGTTCAGCCAGCGAATTAACCGGCCTTGTGCATCGTACGCTGACCAATGGCGAGGCGGCTGGTTTGGAGTTGCTCAGAGTCTGCGGCGGCACGTTAACCCTTGAAGAATTTGGCCAGCTCAATGAAGGTATGTTAGCGGGCATCTACAAGACGGTACCGCATCAGGTACTGTGGGCACTGGGCTACGAAGTCACGGACGTGACTGAGGAGCGGGAGCCGATAGTTGATACCGAGCCGGTCTTCAGCCATGCATTGGCCGCTAATATCGAGCCCGGGATCTGCCTTGGCACGCGAATCACCACGCGAGTCAGGACCCGTGAGGGCGTGACCGCAACGTCAATCAATGAGCTAAGAGTGCTGAAGCCGGGCGAAAAAGAACACATGATCTGGGAGGTGCGAGGCCGCCCCGAGACGGTCGTCACAGTAGATCGCACGGATTCCATGCACAGTTCAGCTGCCTGTATGGTGAACAGAGTGCCCGACGTGTTGGCGGCCGCACCCGGCATTCGAGTGATTTCACAATTAGGGCCGATGCGGCCGCAGGTCCTGTGAGACATTCAGATGGCTAGGCTACCTTTCACTGCGCAAGAGATGCTCGCTCTGGCGCGGCTAGAGGCGGGGGTCGATTATGATGACTCTGCGATCTTGCCAGCGCTCGAGCGCTTGGTGGCGGCTTTTAACGAGGATGGCCAGCCCCACGAGCAGGGTGCGGTGATGTTGCATCAACGCATTCTGAGGTCGCTCAAGAATCGCGCACGCATGGGACGAGATTTGGCGGCGCACCCAGACATTCTCGAGCAGCGTATCCAGCGGCCCATCTTCATCTGTGGCATGGCGCGCACCAGCTCAACCAAAACACAGAAACTCCTCGCATCATCCGGTGATTTCAACTTTCTGACATTTTGGAAGGCGTTGAACCCTTCGTTGCACAGCGGCGATCGTGCGGAGTCCGCTCAAGCCCGTATAGATGACGCAGAGGCCTACGCGCGGTGGTTCGATGAGGCATCACCCGACACCAAGTACGGCCACAGTTTTGAGACCCATGAGCCAGAGGAGGACAGTGACATCCTTGGGCATAGCATGATCTCACCCGTTTGGTATGGCTGGGCGCCGCTTGGGGGTTACCTCGAGTGGTTGGGAGAGGTCGGGCTGGGCGCGCAGTTCCAAACCCTCAAGGACACATTGAAATACCTACAGTGGCAACGCTTGGCCTCTCAGAACAAGCGCTGGATTCTGAAGTGCCCGCTGTATAGTGGACTCGAGCCATTACTACTGGAGGCTTTTCCCGACGCCACACTGATCATGACGCATCGAAGCAATACGCAAACGATCGGCTCAGGGCTAAGGTTGTTGGAGTGCTTTTATGAGCCCTTCACTGATCTTCGACCAGAGCCGGGTCCCTACGTAGAGGGTGTCAAAGGGGCAACCGATATTCATATGGCATGGCGCGCCGAACAGCCGTCAGACCGCTTTTTGGATATCCCGTTCTCGGCGAGCATCAGGGATCCAGATCGTTGCGTGCGAGAGATCTACGAGTATGCGGGCCAGCCCTTATCGCAGGCGTCACTTAATCGCATGCGCGAATGGACGCAAGACAACCCGCAAAACAAGTACGGTAAGCACCGCTATTCTCTGGAGCAGTATGGTTTAACGCCAGAGGGCATCCGAGAAACGTTCTCAGAATACGAGTCTTTCAACGCTGAGTTGGAGGCGCGCTGGGGGTTTTAGGTCTGGAAAAATACCGGTGAGGCACAACCAAAAAAAAGCCGCCCGATGGGGCGGCTTTTTCGTTTATGGCGGTGGGCCAGGGATTCGAACCCCGGGAACCTCTCGGTTCAACGGTTTTCAAGACCGCCGCTTTCGACCACTCAGCCAGCCCACCGAAACAGTGTCGAGGTTACCCCCGAACAAGAGCGCGCATTATATCGCCGCGCTCTATGCAATCAAGTTACTCCGCTGCGGCCAATGCAGCTTTAGGTCCACGCGGGTCGTTACTGGCTCGTGGAATATCCTGTTGAATGACGCTGACCGGGGGGGCTTCGGGTCGCGCAAAAAGTTGCGCCTGCTCGGTTAGGGTCTCCGTTTCCGTAATCGGCTTGGGTGAAATCCGTGGATCATTGATGGCGCGGCCAGAATCGGTGATTCCGCTTGTATCCCTAACCAGTGCGCCGATGACATCACCAATAACCTCTGCACTTGTTCGCTCAGCAATAGGCGCCTGCTCTTCAGGCATTGGCGTTTGCTCCTGAGAGCTTTCATCGTTGGTAACCGCCGGACTGTTCGACGAGCCCATAACAGTGGCGGACGCTTCCAGCGGCTGATTCTCGGCCTCAACTCCGTCTACATCGGGCGTTGCCTGAAAGACAGCGCTAAGCGACTCTGAGGAGGCCACTTCGACCGGCGCAGAGGCTTCAATCTCTGCGACAGGCTCTGACGAGGTCGACTCATCACTGCTGCTTGCCACTGGCGGAAGCTCAGTCGACTCGGCGGTTTTGCGTTCCCGGCGGCGCCGTCCTTCGCTACGCTTTTCTGCGGGTCGCCGGCGATGAGATTCATCTTCCTTAATATCAAGCGATTCATTTTCCGTTTCAACTGACTCGAGATCGGTCGACTCCAGGGCAACCTCACCAGCGCCATTGTCGGTTCGGCGCTGCCCGCCGCGCCTGCCGCGACGACGACGGGCACGCTTGGGCTGCTCATCACTGCCAATTTCCGCAGTCGCGCCATCGTTGGCTTCCGCTACTGTTACGTCGGTATCTGATATCTCGTCGTCCGACGGGCGTCGGTTCGATTTTTTACGGCGATTATTCCTGTCCTCTCGCTCCCGCTGCTCTGCAGGTCCTTTCGGTTTCCTTGCTTTCGCATCACCGCCACGACCCCGACTCCGAGCGCGATTGTCCCGTTGCTGATTTGACCGTCGCTTGCTGTGTTTTCCCGAACGATTATCTGGCGTTGTCTCACCGAAAAGTAGCGCCCATAGCCGTGCCAGCAACCCAGGTTGCGAGGCTTTTTTTCGGTCTTTCGCGCTCGTCTGCTGCCGCGTTCGCCGGCCAGACTGTGACTCTCTGGGCTCCCGCGTGCTCACCGGCGCGGGCGCGTCCGGCTTGATCTCTCTCACCAGGGCCTCCGGCGCGGCCACAGGCGCTTCTGTCGCTGCCTGTAGCGCCGGCTCTGAGGGTGAGGGCATTTCAATATCAAAACTGAGTCGTCGAGATTGATCAACCTCGTCATCTCTAAGCCTGCGGACTTCAAAGTGGGGGGTATCCAAATAGGGGCTTGCCACTACGACAATTCGTACACTCGTTCTGGACTCAATATCGTTGATGTCAGACCGTTTTTCATTGAGCAGAAAAGCTGAAACATCGACCGGCACGATGGCCTGTACCTCGCCTGTGCGCTCTTTCGAGGCTTCCTCTTGAATCAACCGCAGAATGGCAAGAGCCAACGACTTCGTATCACGGATTGTGCCTTGTCCCGTGCAGCGGGGGCATACCATACCGCTCGTCTCGCCGAGAGAGGGTCGCAGACGCTGTCGAGACATCTCCAACAGGCCAAATCGGGAGATGCGACCGATTTGAACCCGAGCGCGATCCAGCTCCAATGCTTCGCGTATTCGATTTTCGACCGCCCGTTGATTTCGGTTTGAGGACATATCGATAAAGTCGATTACGACCAAGCCACCCATATCCCGCAATCTCAGCTGGCGGGCGATCTCATCTGCGGCTTCTAGATTGGTTTGAAGAGCCGTTTGTTCGATATCGCCACCCTTGGTTGCGCGGGCAGAGTTAATATCGATGGACACAAGCGCCTCTGTTGGATCGATGACAATCGAGCCGCCAGAAGGTAGTCGAACCTCCCGCTGGAAGGCGGTTTCAATTTGGCCTTCGATTTGAAAGCGATTGAACAGCGCCAACGGATCCTCATAGCGCTTGATTCGATTCTTGTACCTTGGCATAACCATGCCGACAAAATCCGCCGCTCGCTGATACGCGGCTGAATCGTCGATCAATACTTGGTCGATATCATCGCGAAGATAATCCCGCACTGCGCGGATGATGACGTCGCTTTCTTGGTAGATCAGTACCGGCGCTTTATGTTCCTCGTTAGCCTTGGCTATCGAGTCCCACAACTGCAATAAGTAGTCCAGGTCCCACTGTAGCTCTTCCGTACTGCGACCCACGCCCGCGGTGCGAATAATGACGCCCATACCGTCGGGCAGATTCAGTTGGGAGAGGGAATCCTTCAGTTCGCTACGATCTTCGCCTTCAATCCTGCGGGAAATACCGCCAGCTTTTGGGTTATTAGGCATCAATACCATATAGCGGCCAGCCAGGCTGATGAAGGTGGTCAGGGCCGCGCCCTTGGTGCCACGCTCCTCTTTATCAACCTGAACGATGACCTCAGTGCCTTCTTTCAGCACATCCTTGATACGAATTTTGCCTTCTCCCTCGGGAGCGCGGCTGCGGTAATAATCGGGTGAAATCTCTTTCAGCGGGAGAAAGCCGTGACGGTCCGCACCAAAATCGACGAAAGCGGCCTCTAGACTGGGTTCTACCCGGGTCACTTTGGCTTTATAGACATTGGCCTTGGTCTGAACGCGCTGCCGGTTTTCGATGTCCAGATCATAGAGCTTCTGACCATCGACCATTGCCACGCGCACCTCTTCGGCTTGCGTGGCGTTAATGAGTATCTTTTTCATGAAAAAATCCAGTTGGCGACGCAACTGGGCGGTGCGGAGAAGCCTTAGCTTCCTTTAATGCGCGCCTGTCCACTTGAACAGGTGGTCCTCTCGAGGCCTATACACTCGCCCCGTTATTTGGTCCCTGGCTCCCTAGCATCAGCTGGGCGCCTGACTCGCAATCTGCACCGCGCCAATCAATGTCGCGGGTTTACGGTGTCTACCCTGCGCCGCTCTAACAGATACTGGGTCCGGAGGGGCTCACAGGTTAGACTCTCAAATCTCATATCGGGTAAGCGAGAGCGGGAAGGGCTCTCTGCTAGCGACACCCCACTGGGGCGCTGGATAAGAAGGGCTGGGGGTGCTCGGCAGGCCCTCTTAGGGGGCAATTTGCTTGGCGCCGCCGGGGCGCTTCTCTCCCGACGCGCGAAACTTAGCACCAAGAGGCGCCGGATTCAATGAATAGATTTTGTGTAGAAAGTAGCTAATTTATGCGCGCTGAGACAAGGCCCAGATCACGATTACAGCGCGTTACCGCCGAAGAATCGGGGCAACGGTTGGATAATTTCTTATTGCGGCACACCCAGGGTGTGCCGAAAACACGCGTCTACAGGGCCATCCGAAAGGGAGAGGTTCGAGTCAATAAAGGGAGAAGCAAGCCCGAATATAAAGTCACCGAAGGCGACGAAGTTCGTATACCGCCGTTATCAGAGGGGGTTACGCAATCAGCTGACAGACCATCAGAGAGCTGGGAACGGCGGATTCGCAAGAGCATTATCTCGGAAACAGAGGATTTTCTCGCGATTAATAAACCGCCGGGGTTGGCGGTGCACGGTGGTAGTGGTGTGCGACTGGGATTGATCGAAGCGCTCAGACGCCTGTTTCCCGAGGAACCCTATTTGGAGCTGGTCCATCGCTTGGACAGAGATACATCAGGCTTGGTCCTCGTTGCCAAGAACGCACGCACCTTGCGAGATTTGCACCAGCAACTCCGGGATGATCGGGTAGATAAGCGTTATCTGGCGCTCGTCGCCGGAAAATGGCCGGCCTATCGAACATCAGTCTCGGTGCCTCTGGCAAAGCATCATACGTCCTCTGGAGAGCGGATCGTCAAAGTTGATGTCAGCGGCAAGTCGGCCGAGACCCGGTTTAGGGTGCTGGAGCGCTTCAAGGATGCGACGCTCATTGAGGCAAAGCCAATCACGGGAAGAACGCATCAGATCCGAGTGCACACCCAGCACAGTGGGCACCCCATTCTGGGTGACACGAAGTACGAGTCTGAACTGTCTGTTCGTTTAGGTGCAAACGCCTCGATTAAGAGACTCTTTCTCCACGCCGGCGCGATTTCATTTACCGTGAGCGGCGCAAAAACGTCACTGACCTGTGCGCTGTCGGAAGAACTGGAGACAGTGCTAAATTTTTTCCGACAGCAGCGGTAGCGGGACGCCGGCTTCTCTTAGCAAATCACATACAGCAATCAGTGGGAGTCCCTCAAGAGCAGTGGGGTCGTCGGTATGAATTGAGCGAAAAAGCGAAATGCCCAGCGCTTCCCATTTGAAGCTGCCCGCACAGGCCATGGGCTCATCCAACTGAACGTAACGTTCAGCCTCCTCGGGTAATAGGTCCCGCAGCGTGACATCACAGGACACGAGTCTCTCGCTACGCCCGAGTGACGTCGTATTTTTCAACGATACTGCGGTCCAAAACCGGATAGTTCGACCAGAGCATAAGAGAAGCTGATGGACTGCCGCATCCGGTGTGAGCGGTTTGCGGAGAATGTTGCCGTCCACACAAGCCACCTGATCTGAGCCTATTGCGAGGACTCCCGGAGTCGTCACGCTGTCTGCCTTTAAAGCCGCTAGCCGGTTTGCGCGGTCACTGGGGTTCTCTTCCTCTATCAGCCTCTCATCGACCGCTGGGTCGAGCGTTTCAAAGGGGATTCGCAGTCGCTGCAACAGTGCGATCCGAAAGGGGGAGGTGGACGCCAAAATAAGCTTCATGTTCAAGCCATCGGTGTTTTTGTTGAAACTAACGCTGTTACACGGAACGTTGATAATCCCCAGTCTTGCGCTTTGACAGCATCCAATGCCATCCGTATGATCCGCCGCCATGAAAATTGGGCCGCTACCCAAGGATCTCGACCCTCGGGGTCTCGCCGCGCGCGGTGTCGTGATTAAAGGTACCGCATCCCTTGAGGTGCTGCCACGCCTTCGCGAGGCGGGACTCGGGTTGGGCGCTCCGGCAGTCGCTGAGTTTCGATTTAGTCGAGACCAGGAGGCGCGGTATGTTGTGGAGACGCGGGTCGAGGCAACGTTGACAGTCACCTGCCAGCGATGTCTGGAGGTAATGCAATTGCCCCTCACCGCGGGGTCGCGCATGGCTTGTGTTTGGAGTGATTCGGACGCGGCGGCCTTGCCCAGCGGTTTGGAGCCGTTGGTGGTGGGAGACGCTGCCGACCTGAACGAGATTGCAGAGGAAGAAATTCTGCTGGCAGTGCCCGTTTCACCGACGCATGACCACAACTGTTTGGCGGATCGGAACATTTTTTCAGCAGCCGATGAACCGGAAGCGACGCCGGAGCGCGCGCCGATAAGCCCGTTCTCGGTGTTGAAAAACCTGAGAACCTGATTGCTTTTAGTGCGTATGTAGATAAGTGGTAAGGGTTGCCGAAACCTTTTCGGCCAAGACTAAGGAAGGATTAAGGAGGCCAGAGTATGGCTGTTCAACAAAATCGAAAGACCCGATCAAAACGGGGCATGCGACGCGCGCACGATGCGATTGATGGGCCTACTCTGACGGTGGACGAGACCTCAGGGGAAACCCGTCGTCGTCATCATGTGAGTGCAGATGGCTTCTATCGCGGTAAAAAGGTAGTCGATACGGGCAACGAAGAGTAACTTTTCTTGTCCGGACTGGCCTTTCTGTTCCCCGGTCAGGGGTCACAATCAGTCGGCATGCTGGGCGAGGCGTCGCAGCACTACCCCGTTGTAAGGGAAACTTTCGCTGAGGCGAGCGATGCACTGGGTTACGATCTGTGGCAGCTGGTATCGAAAGGGCCTGAAGAGCAGCTCACGCTAACGGAGTTCACGCAGCCCGCCATTCTCACCGCCAGTGTCGCTTTACATCGGTGCTGGCAGGCTGAGCAGGGCGCCAAGCCGGAATTTGTCGCTGGACACAGTTTAGGAGAGTACTCTGCGCTCGTGGTGGCGGAGTCACTCGATCTGAGAGATGCTGTTCTGTTGGTTCAGACGCGGGGGAGAGCGATGCAGTCCGCCGTTCCGCCCGGGGAGGGTGCTATGGCTGCGGTATTGGGCCTTAGTGACGCCATCATTGATGAAGTTTGCGTGACGCACTGCGATGACGAGGCTTACGTTGGGGCGGTGAATTACAATTCCCCCGGACAGGTCGTGATTGCTGGCCATAGTGACGCTGTGGCCGCAGCCTCAGCTTTTATGAAGGAGGCGGGCGCCAAGCGTGTGTTGCCTCTGCCCGTAAGCGCCCCATTTCACACGCCCTTGATGCAGCCGGCGGCTGCCGTCATGGCAGAGGCCTTCCAATCGATATCTCTGAACGACGCCAAAATTCCGGTTGTCAGTAATGTTGATGCGCAACCGCATCGTAAGGCCGTCGAAATACGCAGGCTACTCGTCCGTCAGGTATCGGAGCCGGTGATGTGGACACAATGCATGCTGACTTTGTTGCAGTCTGGGTGCCAAACCTTTGTAGAGTGCGGGCCCGGCAAGGTCCTAACAGGCTTGATCAAGCGCATCGACAAGCTGGCCATGTGCACACCGCTGGAAAATCCCGAGACTCTCAGTGAATTAGCAAGGAGCAAAGCACCATGAGCGATTCGACCGGACCCGTTGCTTTAGTCACGGGCGCCAGCCGCGGTATCGGTGCGGCCATTGCGAGCGCTCTGGCAGATCAAGGATGCCGCGTTGTCGGTACCGCTACCGGCGAAAGTGGAGCGACCAGAGTCGACGAGGCGCTGAGTGGGCGTGGTGGGGCTGGGAAAGTACTCAATGTCACTGATCCCAGTAGTATTGCCCAGTTAATGGACACCGTTCGCTCAGAAATGGGAGACCCCCTGATCCTGGTGAATAATGCGGGGATCACCCACGACAATATTTTAATGCGCATGAAAGATGATGAGTGGGGAGAGGTGATTGACACCAACCTGAACGCTTTGTTTCGACTGACAAAAGCCTGTGTGCGCGGTATGACCAAGGCTCGCTGGGGCCGAGTGATCAATGTGACATCGGTAGTAGGCTCCATGGGCAACGCTGGGCAAAGTAATTATGCCGCCACCAAAGCTGGGGCAGAGGGTATGGCGAGGTCACTTGCCAAGGAGCTGGGATCTCGTTCAATTACCGTGAACTGTGTTGCTCCCGGGTTTATTGATACGGATATGACCAAGGCGCTGGACGAGACACAGCGGCAAGCGCTAGCGACCCAGATTCCCCTGGCACGGCTGGGTCAGCCGCACGACATCGCGGCCGTTGTTGCGTTTCTGGCCAGCGACGCTGCGCAGTACATCACGGGTGAGACCGTTCATGTCAATGGCGGCCTCTACATGGGATAAACTGCGGCATCAAGGATTTTTCACGTGTCAAAAAGGGTTTTACTCAATGCAAAAACCAGTAAAATCCACGGCGTTTGGGCCATAAGCCCGACGACAAACTGGGGAGTTGAGACAACACCATGAGCAATATCGAAGATCGAGTTAAAAAGATTGTCGCCGAGCAGCTGGGCGTCAAAGAAGAGGAAGTAAAGGCAGAGGCTTCATTCGTTGATGACCTCGGCGCTGATTCCTTGGATACCGTTGAACTGGTGATGGCTCTCGAGGAGGAATTCGAGACTGAAATTCCCGACGAAGAGGCAGAAAAGATCACCACGGTTCAGCTGGCGATCGATTACATCAACGACAACCTCTCTTAACTCCACTATCGGAACAGAGAGGGGCCGCCCTGTTTAGCAGCGCGGCCCTTTGTCTTTATGGGGCTAGTAGCGGCGACCCGCGCGCTTTCGTCGTTTCTGCCTTGCTCGACAAACACAACATACTAAGATCTACCAATAGATCCAATGCGTTCCGCAGGGGCAGCAGGAGCACAGAATGAAAGGCAATAGGGTGGTAGTGACCGGTCTCGGAGCTGTGACGCCTCTGGGTCTGGACGTGGCCAGCACTTGGAGCGGCATTTGTGAAGGGAAGAGCGGTGCCGCAATGATCGATCGGTTCGATGCGAGCGCCTTCTCAACGCGATTCAGCGCCAGTGTGAAGAACTTTAGCGTTGAGGGATATCTGGAGGCGAGGGATGCCCGGCGCATGGATCCGTTTATTCAGTATGGGATGGTCGCGGGCATTCAGGCTTTCAGAGATTCGGGCATTGCCGTCACCGAAGAAAACGCAGCGCGAATTGGCTGCGCAATAGGTTCTGGTATTGGCGGGATTGGCTCGATAGAAGAGACCGCCATGCTAGTCGAGCAGAAAGGGCCGAAACGGATATCGCCATTTTTTGTTCCAGGAGCGATCATCAATATGATCGCGGGCAACTTATCAATCCTGTACAACCTTCAGGGGCCCAACCTCGCTGTGGTCACTGCCTGTACTACAGGCACCCACAATATCGGCTTGGGCGCTCGACTCATCGCTTCTGGTGATGTTGACGCCATGCTGGTCGGTGGTGCCGAGATGGCAACGACGCCCGTAGGCGTGGGCGGTTTTGCGGCCGCCAGAGCACTTTCAACGCGGAACGATGACCCCGAGCGTGCGTCTCGTCCCTGGGACCAAGACCGAGATGGTTTTGTGCTGGGTGACGGTGCAGGCATGCTTATGCTTGAATCTCTCGATGTCGCGATTTCACGCGGCGCCCACATCTACTGTGAGATCACGGGGTTTGGAATGAGCGGCGACGCCTATCATATGACTTCACCCCCAGAGGATGGCCGTGGCGCGGCAGCGGCAATGCGTCAGGCCCTGCAGGATGCCGAACTTACCCCTGAGGAGATCGCTTATATTAACGCTCATGGCACCTCGACTGAGGCCGGGGATTTGGCAGAGTCTCAAGCAATCGAGAGGGTCTTTGGATCGCACGCGCGCGAGCTGGCGGTGAGCTCAACTAAATCCATGATCGGTCATCTGTTGGGTGCGGCTGGCTCTGTAGAAGCGATTCTTACTATATTAGCGCTCAGAGATAACTTGGCACCGCCCACGATCAACCTTGATAACCCTAGTGCAGGCTGCGAGCTTAACTATGTCCCGCACGCCGCACAGGAGCGTGAAATACGCCACGCGCTATCGAACTCCTTTGGTTTTGGCGGCACCAATGGGTCTCTGATTTTCAGTCGAATGGACTGACAGACGCTATTGCGATGCGCCATAGCTGGGTAGACGGCGAGAGGGCAACGACTGTTCCTTTGGATGATCGCGGCCTTAATTACGCAGATGGTGCTTTTGAAACACTTGTATCCCAAGAAGGGCGTGTTGCGTGCCGGTCGCAGCACGAGGAACGTCTTGAAAAAGCTTTATCCGCGTTAAGATTTGAGGCGCCCCAATCGCAGGCAAAAACCATTTTTGAAAAAGTTGAGCAGTGCCTTCTACAAGTGGCACATACAGGGCCCGCCCGTCTCACCGTCACACGTGGTTCAGGCCCGCGCGGTTACGCCCCTCCGCGCCCAGCATTCCCCAGATTTATCCTGACAACTGCCCCGCCCATCGAACACAAAAGCGCCAGCTGGCGCTGTGGCATCGCGGCTATCCGTTGGCAGGATCAACCCCAGTTAGCGGGACTAAAATTGCTGGCCAGAACCGAGCAGGTATTAGCTGCTGAGGAGGCAAGTAGGCACGGCTGGGACGATGTGCTGATGCTGGACGGTCAAGACCGCGTAATTTCCTCCAGCAGAGGAAACGTGTTCTTAATCAGAAATCAGGTTGCGCGGACTCCCTCTCTGGGTCGCTCAGGAATCGCGGGGACCCGTCGCCAATTATTGATTGAAACCGTCTTGCCACAACTGGGCTACGAGGTCTGTGTGGAGTCGCTCACGATGAATGATGTATTGATGGCCGACTATCTGATAATTAGCAATACCGTGATCGGTGCGATGCCTGTGAGGTCGATCAATCAGCACGAGTACCCAGCGCATAAAAGCGCTGGCGCCATTGCTGACGCGCTGCAAGAGCTGATCAAGTGATCTATCGCTACCTGCTGATCGTGGCTTTGCTGGGGTTCGGGTCACTCACCAGCGGTTACTTCTACCTCAAGTCCCTCTGGCAACAGGCCTTAACGCTTGAAGAGGCATCGAGCGTCCTGACCATCGCGCCCGGCGAAAGTCTGCATCAGGTGCTTCGCCGAACCGAGAGGCAGGGATGGCTCACTCACGGCGGCTGGGTGGGCCGCCTTGCGCGTTGGCAGGGGTTGGATCAAAGAATTCAGCAGGGCGAGTTTCGTATTACTGATGGCATGACTGCACAACAAATGATCCAGCATCTGGCAACCGGCTCTGTCATCCAATATCAGGTAACCATCCCCGAGGGTATCAGCCTTCGAGCAGCCATCGGGTTGCTCGGTCAGCAATCCAAGCTTGTGCAAACGCCCAGGGAAACCTTGTATGCAACGCTCTCAACCTGGGTATCGCCTGCGGAATCACCAGAGGGTTGGTTCTTGCCTGAGACCTGGTCCTTTGTCGCCGGCGACACTGACGAGGACATTTTGCGTCGTGGACATGCAGCGATGCGTGAATTGCTGCAAGATTTGTGGAACCGGCGCGAGGAGACGTTTCCACTAGAGTCGCCCTATCAGGCCCTCATCCTGGCATCTATTGTCGAGCGAGAAACTGCCGAACCCTCAGAGAGACAGCAGATAGCGGGCGTGTTTCTGCGCAGATTGGCGAAAGGAATGCGATTGCAGACCGACCCAACCGTCATTTATGGTTTGGGAGAAACCTTTGATGGCAACCTCAGGCGAATACACTTGAGAGATCCCAATAACGCATACAATACCTACATGATCAAAGGCCTTCCCCCGACACCGATCGCATTACCAGGTAAGGCTGCGCTGCGCGCCGTTTTCAATCCGGACGATTCGGACGCGCTTTATTTTGTCGCAAAAGGCGATGGCACCCATGCGTTCAGCGCCACTTTGGAGGCCCATGAGGCAAATGTTCGCCGATACCAATTGAACCGGCGCAGCGATTACCGGTCTACGCCGGATTCCTCGGTGCCACGTCAACAGTGATGGCGCGCTTTATCACGATAGAGGGGGGCGAGGGCGCAGGGAAATCGACCGCACAACAGTTTCTTGCTGAGAGATTGAGAGCTGCAGGTCAGTCGGTGACGCTGACCAGAGAGCCCGGTGGAACCCCCTTAGCTGAGGAGCTTAGACAGGCCTTGTTGAACCCAGAGGGTGACGTGCCTGTCGAGATGACGGAGCTGTTACTCCTTTTCGCCGCTAGAGCACAGCATATTGCCAAAGTGATAAACCCCGCGCTGCAGAGAAATGAATGGGTAATATGCGACCGTTTTATCGATGCGACCTATGCCTATCAGGGTGCAGCGAGAGGCATGTCTGTGGACGTTATCGCGCAGCTCGAGCAAATGGTTCAGGGAGAATTGCGCCCGCATCATGTGATTTTGCTCGATTTGCCCCCTGAGGTCGGTCTCGAGAGGGCGCGTGCGCGAGGTGCACTAGATCGTTTCGAACGTGAGTCCATCGTGTTCTATGAGCGCGTGCGAGCGGGCTATTTGGATCGCGCGCGTGAGTGGCCCGGACGTTATGCCATTGTTGATGCGGCGCAGGATCTTGAGGCTGTCGAAGCGCAGCTAGAGCGTTTACTGCAGGAATGGCTGTCGGATGAGTGAGCGGGACCCGGTAGTCGAACAGGAATCCATACCGATCGCTCCGCGATGGATGGAGCCCGCCCTTGAGAATTTTGCTGAACTGGCCGCGCAGCATCGCTTGGGTCACGCCTATTTGCTGATTTCAGACGACCCACTGCAAGCGGCGCTCTTTGCCCAGTGCATTGCGCTGCGAAAACTATGCCAGCAAAACGCCGAGACACCCTGCGGTACTTGCCTCGGTTGCAGGAGCTTCGCGCAACGTGCACACGGGGATCTGCTCGAGGTTAGGGCCGAGCCCGGCAAATTCGCCATCGGTATAGAACAAATCCGCGCCGCTTCGAGATTTTTCCAGCAAACCGCCCTGTACGGTGATATCAAGATTCTGATCATAGAAAAAGCTGAGTCGATGACGCCCGCTGCCGCTAATAGCCTGCTAAAAACGCTTGAGGAGCCATCAGGGAACAGTCTTATTCTGCTGGCCGTTTCGGAAGTTTGGCGACTGCCACCGACTATTCGATCACGCTGCCAGCTGATCAATTTGCCGCTGCCGAGCCAAGAAGAGGCATTGGCTTGGCTGGTCGATGATTGCCACTGGGAGCAAGGTCAGGCACAAGTTGCGCTTTCCGTGCATCACGGGCGAGCGGTAACTGCCAGTGATGCGGCAGCGGAAACGACTGACCAACTTGAGGCGTTATTTGAATCGTTTAATGGCATCACAACGGCCGCAAACGCGCAATCAGCAGTGCCCGGGGTATGGGCCGATGTAGAGACCCCAGTGTTGGTCTATCAACTGATATCGTGGTGTGAATATAAGGCCCACGCAACCGACTTCGTCGGAGGGAGAACGGAGGGACAGCGATGGCTTTTGTTGCATTCGTGCCTCACGGCCCTGTGGGGTCGCCTGCGCGGTGGGGCGACGCCCGCGAAAGATATTCTCTCTAATGAACTCTACCGGCTCTGCAGAACTGCGCAGCACCCCCAGTTTCCATCGATCGCAGAGCAATTTTTGGCCGGCCTTGGCAAGTACGGCGTTGCTGGTTAATGTTGACCCATGTCTGACATTTCAAACAAGGAACTCAGCCTATCCCTGCGCGATCAAGCATCGCTCCATCGCGCGTATATGTCGTTTCTTGGAAGGGGTGGTCTTTTTATCCCAACGCAACAAAGCTATCGCTTGGGAGAAGATGTGCGGTTGACGCTTACCTTGATGGACGAGCCCGAGAAGCTGTCGGTTCGAGGTCGGGTGGTTTGGTTAACTCCGCCAGGGGCTCAGGGTAACCGGCAAACCGGTATTGGCGTTGAGTTCTCACCGGAGAATGCGAGCCTCAATGCAAAAATAGAGAACTACCTTGCCGGTTTACTGGGTTCCGATAGAGTGACGCATACGTTGTAGGAAGGCCCAGCGGGACCCGATAGCGTGTTGGCGCCACCACGCTCTGGCTCGATAAGGGCGCAAAAAAGCGGGCCCCGAAGGGCCCGTAGTCATAGACTTTTAGGAGTGGTGCGCCTGCGGGCACATCAGCACGCGCACAAGACGGGCACTTGGGATACCCGCTGTCAGCAGGCTTCTTGAGGGGCACTGCGACCATCCTATTATGCCCGTTCCACGACTTTTTTCCAGAGTTGCACGGGCTTTTATTAGATCAATCCGTCATATTACCGCTAGGCGCGGCGCCAAAATGTAGTAAACAACTTTATTTTTATAGAATAAAATATTGTTTTTGTTATTAAAAAAATAATTAATGTATTGTATGAGGTATGCGGCGTGCTGGTGCATTTTTCACGAGCGTGCCGGTGTCCCCCGGCCCGGCCCGGCGCCGTTGAAACCACCCACATTCTGTGACACCATCGCGCGCCTCGTTGGGACGCGCTGTGGCGGGTATTTGCGGTCATATGCGGAAGTGGCGAAATTGGTAGACGCGCTGGATTTAGGTTCCAGTGTCTAACGACGTGAGAGTTCGAGTCTCTCCTTCCGCACCATTTTACCGCTTTGTGGCTTAGGGGCCCTGTAAATCGGGCTGGTGCGGCGTGTTCGACACTACTGAAAGGCTAATATTGTTGGTTATTTAGGCAGGAGCAGAACCATGCGGGTGTCTGTAGAAACAACTTCCGGTCTGGAAAGGCGGCTTACCGTTGGCGTGCCGGCTGACCGAGTGGATTCGGTCGTGAATAAACGGTTGCAGGAGGCTGCGCGGAATGCGCGGCTACCGGGTTTTCGCCCAGGCAAAGTGCCGATGAAGGTCATGAAACAGCGTTTTGGCGCTGGCGTGCGGCAGGAGGTGTTAGGCGAGGTGATCAGCCAATCCTTTCAGGAGGCCGTGGTTTCCGAGAATCTTCGACCCGCCGGCCAGCCCAGCATCGAGGCCAGAAAAATGGACGCGGGGCAGGATGTTGAATACACCGCAACGTTTGAGGTTTTCCCCATCGTAGAAGTGCAACCGCTGACGGACCTGGCGATCGAAAAGCCCGTAGCGGAAGTTACCGATGCTGATATTGACGACATCATCGAGGTATTTCGCAAGCAGCAGGGACAGTGGGTAGCGTCTGATCAGCCCGCTCAAACCGGCGACACGGTAGTTATTGATTTCGTGGGCACGCGAGAGGGCGAGGCTTTTGATGGGGGCTCAGCCGAAGGGACGTCATTGGAGCTAGGTTCGGGTCGAATGATACCGGGCTTCGAAGAAGGGTTGATCGGCCTCAGTGCGGGCGAAGAGAAAGTGCTCGATTTAACATTTCCCGAGGATTACCAGAAAGAGGACCTCGCCGGCGCCGATGTTCAGTTTGCCGTAAGTGTTAACGAAGTTAAAACCATGGAGTTAGCGCCCGTCGACGAGGCATTGTTCTCGAAATATGGGCTCGAGGAAGGCAATGAAGGGGATTTTCGCGCAGAAGTGAAGCAAAACATGGAGAGAGAGCTGCGTAATGCCGTCGAAGCCTCGGTCAAGAATCAGGTGATGGATGCTATTGTTGCCGCTCACGAGGCCATTGAATTGCCCTCGGCGTTGATTGGCAGGGAAGTCAACTCGATGCGCCAGCAAATGTTCCAGCAGTTCGGCGGGGCCGCACCTCAGGATATGGATCTGGCGGCGGTGTTGCCCGACGAAATGTTCGCCGATCAGGCCGAGCGTAGAGTGAAGCTCGGGCTCGTGGTTGCAGAGATGATTGAGCACTTCGATTTAACCGCAGAGCCGGCTAAAGTGAGAGCCTTCATTGAGGATATTGCATCGACGTACCAAGACCCTGAAGAGGTCATCAATTGGTACTACTCAGAGAACGAGCAACTGGCTGGCATTGAGTCGAGAGTGCTGGAGGATGCGGTAGTAGAGCGCCTGCTGGCAGACGCGGCCATTGCCGAAGTTGAATGCAGCTATCAAGATGCGCTGGCAAAAGCGCGCCCAGCTGGCAGTGCCCAATAATAGAGGCAAGGGATCAATGACGACATCAAAGAGCAATCTGAACCCTGAAAGTTTGGGCTTGGTACCCATGGTCATCGAACAGACCTCCCGCGGGGAACGTTCGTTTGATATCTATTCGAGACTGCTGAAAGAGCGCGTCATCTTTATCGTTGGTGCGATAGAAGACCACATGGCGAATCTAGTGGTTGCGCAGCTCCTCTTTCTCGAATCGGAGAACCCCGATAAGGACGTCCATCTCTACATCAACAGTCCTGGCGGGTCTGTAACAGCAGGCCTGTCAATCTATGACACGATGCGCTTCATCAAGCCCGATGTAAGCACGATGTGTATTGGCCAAGCCGCCTCGATGGGTGCTTTTTTGCTCAGCGGTGGCACTAAGGGGAAGCGTTTCATTTTGCCTAATGCACGAACCATGATTCATCAGCCGAGCGGCGGTGCTCAGGGCCAGGCAACAGACATCGAAATCCAAGCCAAGGAAATTCTGTTTCTCAGGGAGAGACTGAATACGTTGCTGGCGGAGCACACCGGTCAGTCATTGGAGGTAATAGAGCGCGACACCGAACGAGATCGCTTTATGAGCTCTGAGCAGAGCGTTGAATATGGCTTGGTAGATGAGGTTATCTCCTCCCGATAGAGAGGCAAAGCTGCACTGTACCGCGACTTGCAATGTCGACCGAAACGTATCAAGGTTGGATCAGGGCACAAGTAGCTGAATGGGATTGATTCATGGCGGACGAGAGTACATCAGGAGATAGCGGCAAGCTTCTTTACTGCTCGTTCTGTGGCAAGAGCCAGAACGAAGTGAGGAAACTGATTGCCGGGCCCTCGGTATTCATTTGTGATGAATGCGTTGACCTGTGTAACGACATCATTCGTGAGGAAATCCAGGAAGCGACGAGTGACAGCGACAACAGCAAACTGCCCATCCCTGAAGAAATCAACGAAATCCTGAATCAATACGTCATTGGCCAGCAGCAGGCAAAGCGCGTGTTGGCGGTTGCGGTATATAACCACTATAAGCGCTTGCGCAATGCAGGGCCTTCCTCGCGCGACGGGGAAGAGGTGGAGCTTAGCAAGTCCAATATCTTGCTGGTGGGCCCCACGGGCTCCGGAAAAACATTGCTGGCGGAGACGTTGGCGCGATTATTAGATGTACCCTTCACCATCGCTGATGCCACGACCCTCACCGAGGCGGGTTACGTCGGCGAGGACGTAGAAAACATTATTCAGAAACTCCTGCAGAAGTGCGACTACGATGTAGAACGGGCGCAAATGGGTATTGTCTATATTGATGAGATAGACAAGATTTCCCGGAAATCCGACAACCCCTCGATTACGCGAGACGTCTCCGGCGAAGGGGTTCAGCAAGCCTTGCTAAAACTGATCGAGGGCACCGTTGCCTCTGTGCCGCCACAAGGCGGACGCAAGCACCCTCAGCAGGAGTTCCTGCAGGTTGATACCAGCAACATCCTCTTTATCTGTGGCGGCGCGTTCGCGGGGCTCGATAAAGTGATTCGCAACCGCTCAGAAAAAGGCGGCATCGGTTTTGGTGCCGAGGTAAAGAGCAAAGACGAGACGCGAAACTTCGGCGAAACCCTTGCAGACTTGCAGCCCGAAGACTTGGTTCAGTATGGCCTGATTCCAGAATTTGTGGGCAGACTGCCGATCATTG
>CAXPKH010000056.1:0-4799 GCA_964217615.1 Luminiphilus sp. | reverse complement strand
CGATTTTCTGGGATTACCCCCCGGCAGTGGCGATGTCTGGCAGGGAGAAGAGATCTGGCTGGAGAAGTGCGCAGCCTGTCATGGTGACTTCGGCGATTCCAACGAGATTTTTGCGCCCATCGTGCTGGGCAACATTACTGAGCAGGATATTGCAACGGGGCGTGTCGCGGCACTGCAGGACCCAGCTGTGGCGCGAACCACGCTGATGAAAGTGGCAACGTTGTCCACCTTATGGGACTACATCTATCGGGCGATGCCCTGGAATGCGCCCAAGTCGCTCACGCCCGACGAGGTCTATGCGTTGCTCGCCTACATCCTCAATTTAGGTTACATCGTAGGCGATGATCTGGTGCTATCTGATGCCAACATCGAAGCGATCCAGCAGCGCATGCCGAATCGCAACGGCATGACCCAGGAGCATGGACTGTGGTCGGTGAACGGCAAGCCCGACGTGAACGGCGAAACCTGCGCTAGCAAATGCGCCGTTGATCTGACGGTCACCTCAGCGCTACCTGAGTACGCGTTGAACGCACACGGTAACCTTGCTGAGCAGGTACGGGACTGGGGTCCTTATCCGGGCCTGTGGACATCCCCAGAGCCGATATCTGCAACCCCGGGTGCCGCTGTCGCCGAAACCGATCCCGAAACATTACTGAGCCAGTCGGGTTGCACGGCGTGCCATCAAATGGCGGGACAACTGGTCGGTCCCGGATTCGATGCCATTCGGGCGCGATACGCGGGTGAGGCAAATGCGGCTTATCTGTCGCAAAAAATTGTCAACGGAGGCGCGGGTGTGTGGGGTGCGATGCCGATGCCGCCGATGCCAGGTCTTAATTCAGATACGGTAGAGCGCATCGTGGTGTGGCTCACAACTGTCAGTGATCAAACAGGGGAGGAATCTTGATGATCAAGCAAACGCAACTTGCGGGGTTTTCCAGGCGCCGTTTTCTCGGTTGGACAGCCCTAGTGAGCGCGGCCGTTGCCGTACCTGCTCGCGTATGGGCGTGGGCGAGACCCGAAGCCGCCTTTGTGGCTACGGGCATCGACGAGGCGTTGGCCGGGCTCGGCGGCACGCCCACCGTGCATGAGGCGATTCAATTTACGACGCCCGACATCGCTGAAAATGGTGCGGTGGTGCCGATCCGAATCGAGGTTGATTCCGCGGCCCTCCCCAATGTCAGCAAAGTCTCAGTCTTGGTGGAAATGAACCCAAACCCCATGGCGGCGGTGTTTGATATCGCGCCCGATACCGAGGTGTATATCGAAACACGGGTGAAAGTTGCGCAGACCTGCAATTTGTATGCGGTGGTGGAGGCAGACGGTCAGCTTTACATGCAATCGAGGGAAACCAAAGTCACCCTCGGTGGATGCGGCGGATAAGGAGCAGAAGATGAGCAGTAGAATCAAAATTCGAGCACAGCACGCCGACGGCATTACCGAAGTGAAGGCGTTGATGCGGCATCCTATGGAGACGGGGATGCGGAAGGATCAAGCGGGTGAGTCGATTCCCGCCCACTTTATTACCGAGGTGGCCGTTTTCCACGGAGAGCGCCCAGTGATGCAAGGCTATTGGGGTGCCGCCGTCTCAGCCAACCCATTCTTGGGGGTGCGGTTCAAGGGTGGCGAGGCCGGTGATATCGTTAAAGTGACGTGGCTCGACAATCAGGGCGGCACCGGCGAGGGCGAGACAGCGATCCGGTGAAACCAGCGCGTGACACTCAGGGGGACGTTCAATGACAAGAACTTGGGTCTGGATCGTCGCAGTGCTTGCTATGCCGGCGCTGTCGGGTGATGGCATTTTCGATGAATATCGAGATTTGATGGGCGACGATAATCCGGCCATTTTTGTCATCGATGAGGGCGAGGCGCTATGGTTTGAGCCGCAGGGGCCGCTCGCTGTATCGCTCGAGGACTGCGACTTGGGTTTGGGTGCGGGTGTTACCGAGGGAGCCTACGCGCGATTCCCGCGTTACTTTGAGGACGCTAAAACGGTCATGGATGTGGAGTCTCGACTGCTGCACTGCATGGAGACATTGCAGGGGCGTGATCGGAACGCATTACTCATAAAGCCCTACTCGCTGCGAGGAGACTTGGGGACGGAATTGGAAGCGCTGGTGACCTGGCTGGCAGCAGAATCCGAGGGGGCTGTCATCGCGCCTGAGCAAACCCACGCCTCTGAGCGCGCAATGTACGCGCTCGGTGAAGAAATTTTCTTTTACCGTGCCGGGCCCCATGACTTTTCCTGTGCCACCTGCCACGAGCAGTCCAATATGCGCATTCGCTTGCAAGCGCTCCCCAATTTGACAGACCACGGCGACGCGGCCGCAACTTTTGGCAGCTGGCCCGCTTATCGCATTTCCGAAGGGTTGGTCAGAACGATGGGATGGCGTCTTCAGGATTGTTTCCGACAGCAACGTTGGCCGGGACTGAAGCTGGGTTCCGAGGTCAGTATCGCGCTGCAGACGTACATGGCGGTCAACGCCGCGGGCGGTGTCATGGCAGCGCCGGGGCTCAAGCGATGAGGCGGTTAGCGCTAGCGGCGCTGTGCTTAGTCAGCGCGCTAACGCTGTCGTCAGTCGTCCTGTCGTCTGAGCCACTCGATGCGGTGCTCATGGAGTCCTTTGTTGATAACGGACAAGCCACGATGGAGCGGTTGCAGCAGGATCCCGTTCAGCAGGCCTGTCATCAGTCGAGGACAGAACCGCCGGATGCGGCAGTAGCCACGACCTTGCGTCAGCAAAGGCTCGATGCCGTCGTTTTTCCCGCAGATGGCAATTTTCTGGGCGATTGGCAGCGGGGCGCAGCGGTTGCCGATAATGGTCGGGGCCTGCAGTCCAGTGATGATCCCGAACAACCCAATGGCGGCAATTGCTATGCCTGCCATCAGCTGGCGCCCGATAAGGTGGCCTACGGCACGCTGGGACCGTCATTAACGGGTTATGGCGCTCGGGGGCAATCGGAGCCGATGCTCCGTTACACCTGGACCAAGCTGTGGGATACCCACGCTTACAACTTGTGCTCGCATATGCCGCGATTTGGTGCCCAGGGCATTCTGACTGAGCAGCAACTCAAAGACATCATGGCGTTTTTGCTGGATCCCGCGTCACCCGTCAACCAGGGTTTGCGGTAACGCCCCGGTGCACGATGCAACGGCGTGAGTTTCACAAGTTATTAACCCTAGGGGTGGCTGCGGGACTCGCTCTACCTTCCTCACTACGTGCTCAGGGAACAGCGAGCGACGCCTACCATTTGCCGAGAGTGGGTAACGTTCATCTGATGCACATCACGGATGTGCACGCGCAACTCCTGCCCATTCATTATCGTGAGCCGTCAGTCAATATTGGCTTGCACGGTGCGCGTAATCGCGCACCTCACTTGGTGGGCGAGCCCTTCCTGCAGCGCTTCAAGATACCGGCGGGATCCCGCGTTGCTCATGCGATGACGTATCTCGATTACGTGGCTGCCGCGGAGCAATATGGGAAGGTTGGCGGCTTTGCGCATCTGGCCACGCTGATCAAACGCCTGCGGGCGGATCGGCCGGGGGCGCTACTACTCGATGGCGGTGATCTTTGGCAGGGGTCGGCGACCGCATTATGGACCCAAGGTCAGGATATGGTGGCGGCTAGTAAATTGCTGGGCGTCGACGTGATGACGGGACACTGGGAGTTCACCCTGGGCGCCGATCGTGTGATGGAGATACTCGAAAACGAGCTCGATGGTCACATCGACTTTATCGCTCACAATGTCAAGGATATGGACTTCGGCGACCCGGTGTTTGCGAGCCATACCCTGCGCGAGATCAATGGTGTTCCCGTGGCGATTATTGGTCAGGCGTTTCCCTATACGCCGATAGCAAATCCCTCGCACTTCACCACCGGATGGACCTTCGGTATTCAGGAGCGTGAGCTCCAGGCGAAGGTGGAAGCGGTTCGTGCTGCAGGTGCGCGGGTGGTGGTACTGCTCTCCCACAACGGCGCAGACACCGATATCAAATTAGCCTCCAGAGTGAGTGGCATCGATGCCATTTTGGGGGGGGCATACCCACGATGCGATCCCCGAGGCGATCGAGGTCTCGAATCCGGGTGGCGTGACGCTGGTTACCAATGCTGGCTCTAATGGAAAGTTTGTCGGCGTGTTGGACTTTGATGTTCGTGACGACAAGATCCGAGATTGGTCCTATCGTTTGCTCCCAGTTTTTGCCGATCTCCTGCCCCCTGACGCCGACATGACGACGCTCATCGATCAAATTCGAGCGCCGTTTCAGGCGCAACTCTCAGAGCCCCTGGCGCAAACTGATGCGCTTTTGTATCGCCGCGGTAATTTCAACGGAAGCTTCGATCAGTTGATTTGCGACGCGCTGATGGCGGAGCTGGACGCGCCCATCTCACTCTCGCCGGGTTTTCGCTGGGGCACGACTCTGCTGCCCGGTTCTGTGATCACCATGGAAGACCTGATGGCGCAGGTCGCGATTACGTATCCTTCAGTTACGCTTACTGAAATGAGTGGTGAGTTTCTCAAACGGGTCTTGGAGGACGTTGCCGATAACCTGTTCCACCCCGACCCCTACTACCAACAGGGGGGGGATATGGTGCGGGTTGGAGGACTCTCATATGACATGGCGCCGTTGGCCGCTGCCGGGGCTCGTATTTCAAATATGAGGCTAAATGGCACGCCCATCGGGGCGGGCAAGTCCTACAAGGTCGCAGGTTGGGCCTCGATGCAACCCCAGGGCGGCGAGCCGATATGGGATGTGGTAGCCCGCTGGTTACGCAGCGAAGGAAAAGTTCAAGCGGTGAACC
>CAXPKH010000055.1:0-21013 GCA_964217615.1 Luminiphilus sp. | reverse complement strand
GGCGATTCCTGCGCCAATGCCTTTGCTGGAACCCGTGATTAGGGCGACTTTTCCATCGAGTCGAAATGCATCTGTGATCATTCAAATCCTCGCTCTGCGTCTTCCCAGGGCGTATTGGGCCGATTGAAGAGGACGCGATACCTTTATGCCTTAACGTCCTCTCGCCATTGCGTCATAGTCCTATTGTGCGTCGCTGCGGCCAACGCGGTAGGGTATAAAACGCGACGTCTACATTACGGTATTGTGTCATTTTATGATTCGTCCGTATCGGTGATGCAGAGTAGATCCTAGGATTTGCTTTGTGGGTGGTGGCCTCAGGTCAGCCAACGGTCGTGCTGAATTAGCCAATTCATGAAAGCGAGAGAGTCGGGTGACCGAGTTACAAAACAAAGTGGGAATTGTCACGGGTGCCGGGGTTGGAATCGGACGCGCAATTGCGCGGGCGATGGCTGCCAGAGGCGCTCGGGTGCTGGTGGCGGATCTGAATAAAGATACCGCCGCCGAGACAGTCAGCCTGATTGAGGCGGCTGGGGGTGAGGCGATCGCCTCTCAAACCGACGTCAGCGATGAGTCGGCAGTCAAAGCGATGGTGCAATATTCCGTGACGCATTTCGGTACGCTCGATATCGCATGTAACAGTGCGGCAGTCAGTCGCGGCTCTGGACTCATCCATACCTATGAGCAATCCGTTTTCGACGAAACCCTCGCTTTGTGCCTGACCAATACGTTTTTGTGTATGAAATATCAAATAGAGGCCATGTTGGAACAAGGCGCAGGGAGCATCGTCAATATTTCATCAAACGCCTCGTTGCGGGGCCAGCCCTACAACACCGCCTACGCGGCGGCAAAGAGCGGCGTTAACACTTTAACCATGAGCGCTGCCTCTGAGTATGGCCACAAGGGCATTCGAATCAACGCGGTGAGCCCAGGGGTTGTTCGGACGCCGGGTGTCGAGAAATATATGGCGGAGCAGCCGAAAATTGCTGAGGGACTCCTGCGCGCTGCGGTGATGCGTCGCCTGGGTGAGCCCGAAGAGATCGCCGAGGCAGTTTGTTTTTTACTGTCTGATCGGGCCTCGTTTATCACGGGCCAAATTCTGGGCGTCGATGGCGGCGCCGCCGTACGCGCCTAGGCGAGGAGCGAGAAACGATGGTAATAGCCAGTGACTCAGGACCGCGATGCCCCTTGCCGATGCCGTGGGGTTGGTTTCAGGTGCTTTATTCCCGCGACCTCGCGGTGGGGGAATCAAAGCCCTTGCGGTATTTCGATCAGGATTTGGTGATCTTTCGCACGGAATCGGGTGCCGTCAAGGTGCTGGATGCCTACTGTCCGCATATGGGCGCCCACCTCGGTTACGGCATTCGTGATCAGGCGGGAGGTGGCTCCCGGGTGGTGGGAGAGTCCATCGAATGCCCTTTTCACGGTTGGCGTTATGACGGCGATGGTAAATGCACACATGTGCCGTACGCCAAAAACATGCCGCCACGTGTAGCTAAGGGCGAGCAGGTCATCGCTTGTTGGCCGGTGCGTGAGATTAATCAGACAATTCTCGTCTGGTATCACCCTGAAAAAATTGCGCCGACCTTCGAGCCCGAAATCATTGCGGAAGCGCAGTCCGATCAGGCCGATTGGTCTGAGCTTGATATCTACCAGTGGGACATTGATGTCCACATGCAGGAAATGGCGGAGAATGCGGTGGACCCCGCGCATTTTCATTTTGTGCACGGCACGAATGATGTGCCAGACGCCGAGGTTCTGGAGTTCGACGGGGTGACGCGAAGGGGGTTTCTCAAAACCCGCAACCCCACCCCCAAAGGCGTTATCGAGGGCACCATCGAAAATGCCAATCAGGGTCCCGGCCTATCGGTGGTGCGCTTCTCCGGTATTTACGACACGGTGTTGATGGCCAACGTGACACCGATCGGTCCTGAGAAAACCCGTGCGCATTATGCTTTTATCCAACCCAAAGCGACGCTCGATACCTTGGGCAAAACGGTGGGCAAAGCGATCATCCAAAATATCTGTCAGCAGATGGAAGAGGACATGATTATTTGGGCTCACAAGCGCTATTTGGAGAAGCCCATGCTGTGCGACGGTGACGGCCCTTTCGCCAAGCTGCGCCGCTGGTATGGCCAGTTTCTGACCTCTGACTCATCCGGCAGCTGACATTGGAGACTGGCTAGCCCAGGTTGGCTTGCCCGCCATCTAATGCGATGCTTTGGCCGTTGACGTAGCTCGCCTCGGGCGAGCACAGCAGCGTCACAAACTCCCCGATGTCCTGCTCACAGTCGCCGATGCGGCCCAGTGGTATCGATGCTTCAAACGCTGCGGCTTCTTCGGGATTGGCTTCCGCCCAGCCCGCCAGCGCCGGTGACTTGGCGTGGGGCAGGATCACATTGGTTCGGATACCGAGTGGGCCCCACTCGCAGGCTGCCCCTCGGGAAAGGGCGCGAATGGCCTCTTTTTCCGCCGCATAGGCCCCGTAGCGCGCGTTGTCCCAACGCATCGCCGCGGTGCTGGCGAGATTAATAATATGTCCCTCTCCCTGTTCCAGCATCAGTGGCTGGACCAGTTGCATCAGCTTGAGGGTCGCGACCGGCCCGACACGCAGACTCTGTTGAAAGGCGTCCAGGCTTTGCTTCATTAATGGACGGGGTTTGGTTGAAACCGCGTTATTCACGAGGATATCGAGACGACCAAAGGTGCCGTGGGCTTCTGCGATGAGGGCGTCCAACGTGTCCAGATTGCCGATATCGCACTCGAGCGCGCGGCACTCTGTGCCAAAGCGCTCTATGATCTGCGCGCAGGTCTGTTCGCACTTCTCTAGGGTTCGACCCACGGCGATCACCCGCACGCCGCGCTTGGCCAGTGAAAGGGCAATACCTTGTCCCACCCCCTGACCCGCGCCGGTAATGAGCGCCACTTTTTTGTTGAGTGGAACCGTCATGGAAGCTCTCCTTCAGTGCAGTCGCTGCTCGGTGAAATGCGCGACGCTCAACGTATCAAAGTCAATAAACCGGTGACTGCTTTCGAGTAGCCTGGCCACATTGGTTTTTAACAGGGAGGGATCGTCGTTTGCGGCAAAAAAGGCCGCCGCGGACTCTGCCGCGGGAGGCGGTGTGCCATCAAAGTAAACCAGCTGTACGCGGACGGATGAGGTCATCAAAATCCACGCAGCGTGGCGAATCGGTCTCGGTGAAAAGCGCTGTTACCGAAGAGCTGATTACAGGTTCTCGAGCGCTTGAGAAACAACCCGATATCCATCTCGTCGGTCACGCCCATGCCGCCATGCATTTGCACCGCTTCGTTGGAGAGGAGCTGCAAAATGTCGCCGACAAGGGCTTTGGCCTCGCTGGCGTGCTCAGACAGTACCGGTTCACCTCTGTCCATTGCCAGTAAGGCATTGAAGACGGATGCTGCCGCCAACTCCAGCTCGCAGTAGGCGGTGGCTAAGCGATGTTGCAGCGCTTGAAACGTCCCGATTTTGACGCCGAACTGTTCGCGCTCCTTGAGGTAGGCTACGGTGCGTTCCAGCAGCTCCCGGCTGGCGCCCAGCATCTCGCAGCTGAGCATGATTGTTGCTTCATCAAGCGCCCGCGTGAAACCCTGGTCCAATGCGTCACCCTCAAGCCATTCCTCGGCCTCGACGTTCCGTAGCGTCACGGACCCGTATTGGCGCCCGTCCATGAGCCTTTGGGATTGGATGGTCACACCTGGTGCGCTGCGCGATACCACCGCGATGCAGAGTTGATCCGCCGGGCCTAGTGCCGAAACCAGCAGGTAGTCAGCCGCGCCTGCGTCCATGATCAGCGATTTATCGCCGGTGAGGTTGTTGCCATCCCGGCGTGTACTGCGGGGAACAGTGTGAAACTGACTGCCCTCTTGCATCGCAACACTGGCGACGATGTCGCCACTCATTAAGCCGGGTAAGCGCCGTTCGATTTGTTCGGCGCTTGCGCAATGCCGGATGACGGCCTGTGCATGGATGGCGCTCGACAGCAGTGGACTCGCGCACAGGGTACGCCCTGTCTCCAGCATTAGGGCTCCCATGCCGACTTGGCCGAACCCGAGACCGCCTTCCGCCTCGGGGGAGGCCGCGGCAGGCGCGCCCAGTTCGCACAGACCTGACCAGAGCGATGGCTTCCAGGCGAGGTCGGACTCTCCGTCGCGCAACGCTCTCAGCGCTTCGATAGGCGCTTCTTTGGACAGGAAGTCCGCGATGGTATCGCGGAGCATGCGTTGCTCATCGTTGAGAATCATGATCCTCGCCTTCCTATTCGGGCAATCCGAGACCGCGCCGAGCGATGATGTTGAGCTGTATTTCCGAAGTGCCACCGGCAATCGTATGCGCTTTGTTGTAGGCCCAATTGCGCACCATACGTTCCTGCTCTAACGAGTCGGTGCCTGTCATGGCGAGGCCATCTGTGCCCAATATTTCCAGCATGAGCTCGTCTTTTCGTTGTTGTTCTGTCGTGCCGATGTACTTCAGCGTAAGGGGTAGGGCAGGGTCTAGTTGACCCGCCTTCATGCCTCGGTAAATCGTTTCATTGAGATGATGGAGTGCGTCAGCGTGCATCAAATGCGTTGCGATCCGCGAGCGGAGATCGCCATCGGCAATCTCGCCCGCCGCTGAGAGTTCGAGGCGCGATTTGGCCAGATCGACCAGGCCCACGTCGACCTTTTCGGTGATGGCTTCCATGGTCGCCATCAACTTCCGCTCGTGCTTGAGTAGCTCCTTGGCCACTTCCCAGCCACCATGGAGTTCGCCGACCAGATTTTCTCGTGGCACCTGCACCTCATCAAAAAATGTCTGGCAGAACTCAGACTCACCGCTAATGAGAGGGATGGGCCGGGTCGAAACGCCCTCGCTTGCCATGTCGATGAGGAGAAAGCTTATGCCCTCGCGCTTTGAAGCGTCGGGGTCGGTGCGGACCAGGCAAAATATCCAGTCGGCGACGTCAGCGCGGGTCGTCCAGATCTTGGTGCCGGACACCACAAAGTGATCGCCCTTGTCGATAGCACGGGTAGAGAGGCTGGCGAGATCAGAACCTGCGCCGGGCTCCGAATAGCCCTGCGCCCATCGCACCTCACCCCGCACGATCCGGGGGATGTGACGTGTTTTTTGGTCGGGCGTGCCGTAAGTCAGCAGAGCGGGACCCAACATCCACAGTCCCATATCGTAAAGCGGCGGACGGCATTGAAGCCGCGCCATTTCCTGCTCCAGTATGCGAGCCTCGTCTGAGCTCAGTCCGCCGCCGCCGTACTCGGTTGGCCAGGTCGGTGCGGTCCAGCCTTTATCGCGCATGGCCTCGAACCATCGTCTGGCATCCTCTGAGGGGAAGGTCGACCGGGAGCCCGCCCAGATCTGTTCTTCACGAACAATGGGCTGCCGTTGTGAGACCGGGCAATGCGCCTCTAGCCAAGCGCGGGTCTCCTGCCTGAACGGGTCCGTATCAGACATCAGTGAATCCCCTCTAGGTGAACGCGTCGCTGCATCAGAAAAACTGCTCACGAATGATTTGTTTCAGGAGTTTGTTAACCGCATTGCGGGGCAGGGGCTGGTCTGTGAATCGCCACTCAGCGGGTACTTTGTAAGCTGCCATACGATCCCCACACCAGTTCTCCCATTCACTTGCAGTCAGCGAGGTGCCAGCGGTGGTTTTGATGACGGCCGCAGGGATTTCGCCCAGTGTGGCATCGGGTAGCGCGATGACTGCGACCTCTTCACAGTGAGGATGTTCGAGCAGCGTAGCTTCCACTTCACTGGGATAAATATTCTCCCCGCCTCGCAGCACCATATCCTTTGCTCGGCCACAGATGTAGAGCAAGCCTTCGGAATCAATGTAGCCAATATCACCCGTTTCCAGCCAGCCCTCATGGAACGCCTTGCCCCCAGTCTCTCCGGAGACATAACCGCTAATGGTGGCGGCAGAGCGCACCCACATTTCACCGGGTTCGCCCTCTGGTACCGGTTGCCCTGACTCGTCGCAGAATCGGAATTCCATAATCGGACTTGGGAAACCTGATGAGCCGGGCCGCTCATGCATGAAATATCCAGTAAAGGCGGCGCCCGTGCCGCCGCTCTCGGTCAGACCCCATCCAGCGCCTGCCAGAGCGCCCGGAGACTTCTGTCGATACAGGTCATGGAGCAGGGGTGGCGTGTCGGCGCCCCCTGCACTGAGGTTGGCTATGGCAGATAAGTCCGAGGCGTCGACATCCTCACGCGCCAGCAAATCCAGCAGCATCTTGGGTGCCCCCATGAGTACGGTGATGCCCGATTCGCGCACCAGGCGCAGCGCTTCATCGGCATCCCACTTGTACATCATGTAAAGGCCTCTGCCGTGCCTTAGATTGATGATGAACTGCGAAAAGAGGCCGCTAATATGAAAGAGTGGCACTGCAAGTAATGTTTTAGATGGGGTGTCGGCGCTCATTTGCGCTGTCATGGCTTCGGTATTGGTCAGATACGTGGCGGCGCCGATCAGCTCGATATTCATCAGCGATTGGCAGGCATTGCCATGAGTAAATAGCGCACCTTTGGGTCGGCCCGCGGTACCTGAGGTGAAGAGCAAAATGGCCGGGTCGTCCGGTTGGGCATCCACCGGGCTGGGACTGAGCCCCGCAGACAACGCGTCAGAGAAGCGGTGATCAGCCTCTTGCTGCGCGGTGGGATCGACGACGATTGTCGTGATCGCTTGTCCGGTTTCGAGGATGTAATCCAGCCTTTGCGCGTCGCAGATCACGACGCCCGCGGCGCTGTCCTCAAGACCCTGTTGGAGTTCTGCCGATTTACCCCAGCTGTTCAGCGGCACCGCGACCCCGCCGCACTCTATGATGGCGGTGAAGGCGATGAGCCACTCGGGTCGGTTGCGCATGGCAATGGCCACGCGTGCACCGGGCGCAACGGCACAATGCTGTTGCAAGTAGCCTGCCAGCGCATCTACCGCTGCAAAAAACGCATCGAAGGTCCAGCTTTGTCCGGGGTATTCGATAAAAAGGGTGTCACCGAATCCTCGGCCCGGTGCCATCACCGCTCGTAGGTTAGCTTCGGCATGTCGGTAGGCTCTCACCGAGAATGAGCCGCATTGCCGCTCGAACACCTCGAATGGTGCGCCTGCTCCGGTGAGCTGTGCGACGGCGGTGAGGTGGTTGGCGGTAAATTCACTCATGGCGATGATCGGTTAGGGTGGCGTGGTGACGCAGTCAGAGACGAATGATGGAGTCTCCTGCGTCATCAGTCATAGTCTCTTTAAGCTATAGCCCCGGTAAACCCTGCGTTGACCCTCCGCCAGACGGCCACATAATGCTCGATGAGACGCTTGCCCGGACTGAATCCGCTCATGCTGCACACACCACTCAACGCCCTGCTGGGATGTACCCATCCCGTTATCCAGACCGCTATGGGCTGGGTGTCCGACGCAGCACTGGTCTCGGCCACAGGCCGTGCGGGTGGATTTGGTTTTCTGGCGGGCGCGGTCATGAGCCCCGAGGAGGTCGCGGCGGGTATTGCCGACATCAGGCGTCAAACCGACGCCCCATTCGGCGTCAATTTCCATATGTTTGTGCCCCAGGCACCCAAGATCGTGGATATCTGTATCGCCGAGGGTGTCCGCGCAGTGAGTTACAGCCGATCACCCGACCCCAAAACGATTGAGCGCTTTAAGTCGGCCGGTATTCTCTGTATCCCGACCGTCGGTGCGCTGAAGCATGCCGTCAAAGCGGTTGCATTGGGTGCCGATGCTCTGGTGGTTCAGGGCAGCGAAGGAGGTGGTCATACCGGTCGTGTCGCCACGTCGATATTACTGCCGCAAGTCAGAGAGGCGGTCTCGGTGCCACTTGCAGCAGCGGGCGGGTTCCGGGACGGGGCGGGCCTGATCGCCGCGCTCAGTCTTGGCGCAGACGGAGTGGCGATGGGCACGCGCTTCCTGTTAACCCGTGAGTCACCGGTACCCGAGAGCACCAAGCGAGTGTATCTCGCGACGCCGCCCGAAAATATTGTCGTGAGTGACGCACTCGACGGCATGTCTCAGCGAATGGTGCTGAATTCACAGCTCAAACAGCTGATGGCGTCATCATCCCTCGGTCTGCTCGTCAGAGCGATTGGTAATGCCTTCAAGCTGTCCAGGCAAACCGGGGATTCACCCTGGGCGCTGCTGCGTTCTGGTTGGCGCATGTATCGCGCGGGAGACGATTCCCTCGGTGCGACGTTGATGTCGGCTAATGCTCCGATGATGATTCAGGAGGCGGTCGTGCACGGTCGGCCCGATGACGGCATTTTGCCCTCCGGGCAGGTGGCGGGATTGATCGCCGATCTGCCCTCGGTGGAAGATCTGCTCAATGACATCATGTCGGGGGCTGACGCCGCGCTCTCGCGGCTTCAAAGCGTGCATCCATCAAACAATGTGACGACGGGCTCTGCCGCATCGGGCAGCCACCCGGATCAATCCAACACAGGGTAAAGATCATGGCATTTCAAACGACGATCACAGACGGTATCGCTCACGTTGTGTTGTGCAAGCCGCCCGTGAATGCCTTCAATAGTCAGGAGTGGGCAAGTATTGCCACTGAGATGCGGTCGTTGGGGGAGCAGTCATCGGTCAGAGTGATCGTGGTCAGTGCGGAGGGCAAGGGTTTTTGTGCCGGCGTAGATATCAAGGAATTAGGTGCGGAGCCTGCGAAGATTGTGCCGGTCAACAAGGGTAACTTTGACACCTTTGAGGCCATTCACCGCAACCCAAAGCCGGTGGTGCTGGCGATACACGGGTTTGTCTTGGGTGGTGGTATCGGCATGGCTGGAGCGGCGGATATTCTGGTCGCCTCCGAGTGCGCCACATTCGGCGTGCCCGAGGTAGACCGCGGCGCGATGGGTGGCGGCGCGCACTTGCAGAGACTTTTTCCGGTACAGAAAGTGCGGCACATGTATTTCACCGGCGAATTTATCGACGCCGCTGAGGCTTTTCGCTTGGGCGCCATCGAGAGGGTGGTGCCGCGCGCCGAACTCGTCTCGACAGCATTGGAGATCGCGGCCTCGATCGCTGCAAAGAGCCCGCGCATGATTTCCTTGGCCAAAGAAGCCCTCAATGCCATCGAGGATGGCAACCTTGAGGAGAAGTATCGACGCGAACAGGGCCTCACACTGGAGGCGTATATGCACGCCGATTCTCAGGAGGCGCGCGATGCATTTAATGAAAAACGCGACGCCGATTTTAAGGACTAATCGACAGGAGAGAGCGGGCTGATGGCAGTGGCGAGTGACTATGGATTGGGGCCGCATACCTTTCCGCGAGGTTGGTTTGTGGTGGCCGAGAGTAGCGAACTGGACCAAGGTCCCCGTGCGGTCCGGTTTTTTGGGCGGGACCTTGCGCTGTATCGTGGCGAGAGTGGCAATCCCGTCTTACTGGATGCGTACTGTGGCCACATGGGCACCCATCTGGCGGCGAGTGACTCGGCGATGATCGTCCGGAATGGGCAGCAGATTGAGGGCGATTCGATACGCTGCCCTTACCATGGATGGCGCTATAACCCTCAGGGCGACGTCGACGATATTCCCTATCATGACGGGCCCTGCCCCAAGTCCGCATCCATTCGCGCCTACCCGGTGGTGGATACCATGGGTTGCATCATGGCGTGGTTTGATGAGGAAGGCGGCGAGCCGGATTACGCCGCGCCCTCTTTGGAGCAGTGGCAGGATCCCCGCTGGATTCATTGGCAGTTGGATCATCTTGGCGAACTCGACATCCATCCCCAGGAGGTGCTGGATAACATGTCGGATATTCGTCATCTCGGCCCCACTCATGGTGCGCCCTGTGAGTACTTCGAAAACGAAGTGCGTGATCATATTTACATTCAACGTCAGGGTGGCCCCATGCAGCTTTACGGCGGCGTCATGCTGTATACGACAACCTGGTACACCGGCCCGGGCATTCTCCTCTCCAAGCAAGTATGGGGGGATACTGCCCAGTTTGAATTGATCGCCAATACGCCGGTCGAGGATGGGCGCATCAAGGCTTGGCACGGCTGTCTGGTGCGGGCGCAAGGTGATGTCATTACAGATGAGGACCGCGATATCGCGCGCCAAACCCAGGCGGGTGCGCTTGAGGCATTTGCCACCGATTTTCAGATCTGGCGACACAAAAAGCCGGCGCTGAAGATTATGGCGTTAAAGACAGACGGGCCGTTCAAAGTGGGGCGAACCTGGTACAGCCAGTTCTATCAGCCACGCACGGGAGTACCCGAGATTACGGCTGATCTGAATGGCCTGTATCACGTCCCCGGCGTGGATACGCCCTCGGATCGGAATCACGCCATCGACGATGGGCTCCCGATATGAGCACACTTTCCGGAGCAGAAGCTGTGTCGGCAGGGTATGCGCTGACGCTTTGCGACGCCTATCTTGACTGCCTAGTTCGCGGCGATGTTGAAGGCGTTATCGCGCTATTTGCGGATAACGCGACGGTTGAAGATCCGGTGGGCACCGAAATTAGATCGGGGGATAAGGCATTGCGGGCCTTCTACGAGGTGGCGTGCGCTTCTATTACTGCAGCCCTGCGTGAAGGTCCTCCCAGGGTTGCTGGTACACACATCGCGTTTGCGTTCACAGCGACGATCGGCTCGGGACCCGAAGCAATGCTGATCGACATCATTGATATCTTCGACTGTGACGCCGCCGGAAAAATTAGGTCGATGCGGGCCTATTGGGGTGCAGACAATATGAGGTCTCTGAACAGCTAGGTAAGCGCAGTGATCACGGATTGGGTTGGGTTGAGAGAAGCCTGAATTTGCGGCAGCAGTGTGTGGGCGCCGTAGCGCTTAGGAATAGGTCACCACACTCTTCAGAATAAGACTGACCAGCATCGACTGACGCGATACCCCAGTCTTGGCGAAAATGGAACGGAGTTGCGCGCGCGCTGTGTTGCGCGCGATCCCGAGTTCCGCGGCCGCTTGGTCCAAATTAGCTCCCTCGGCCAGGAGTTTTGACAGGCTGACCTCGGCTTTGGTGAGTCCATATAGCGACATGAGTATTCGGGTGTCGATTTCATAGCTCCGCTCGGGCTCATTGATAAACACAATCATGTGGGGGGTGTGTCCCGGTTCGACTGTCTTGTCGATCATCATGGGTTTAATGAGGAGCTCTAAATCGGCTTTGCCTGAGGGGCGATCCACCGACAGCGCATTGGTGGGCGCTGGGGCCTGCTCCCGCTGTGCGGTGGCAATCGCCTCGATGTATTCCTGCAGCTTACCGCGCGCCGCTGGGCTCTCGAGGTGAATCTGTTCGTTGACGATTGAGAGGCCGTCTTTTTCGCGGACCAGCGCATCAGCCACCGTATTTCGGGTCACGATCTTTCCGCGCTCATCCAACGTGATGACGCCGACGGACTGCCTCACAAAGGTCGAGCTGTAGAGGCGGCGCTCCTTATCCATCTGGATCAACTGCATGCCATTGGCGACCGCTCGCTGGATGTGTCCCGCGAGCAACTCAAGAAATTCTCGCTCTGCGCTGCCAAAATTTTCCGCGTCTTTGGGCCGGCAAAAACGCACACTGAACCGCTGGCCGTTGGCATTGCGCAAATCGACGCCAATCATGTGGTAAATGTCGATTGGCGCCATACAAAAATGGTACAGGTCGGTTTGCTCGAGTGATTGGTAGGAAACGCATTCATCGAGGGAGACCACCTTCCCCCAAGGCAGATTGGTCATGAGGTTGGAGGTGTAGTAGCGATCGGTATAAGGATTGTTGTGATCGTCGACGAAGGTTTTCGCTAACTGCTCGGAGGAGACGAACAGCAGTCCGCCGTCATCCCCTTGTGGCTCGCGCATGGTGATGGAACCGAAGCTGGCATCAATGAGTCGACGGGTTTCCGTCAAAAACGCGTTGTAGGGGTCTTCTTCGATGTGACCATCGTAGAGGTGCCCTAAAAGCTTAGAAAAGTCTGTCAGCGCAGCGTCTTTCATGAGGCGCGTATCATAGCACCGCTTATGACAGGCCAAAGCGGTTTGCGCGTCACTCGCGGTGTGGCTGGAAGGACTTCCGAGAGCTATTTAGCGCTCTGGCTGGCCTGTTCTGACGCCATTTCGATCGCAATCGCCTCAATCAGGTCCTCCTGTCCGCCGACGGTGCGTCGACGCGCCATTTCCAGAAGAATGCGGTGCGAGGGCACTCCGTATCGCGACTCAGCTCGCTTGGCAAACAGCAAAAACGAGGAATACGCGCCCGCGTAGCCGAGCACCAAGGCATCGCGACTCAACCGAACCGGCTCATCCAGAATCGGCAGCACGTGGTCCTCGGCGGCATCGGCGAGTTTGAAGATGTCGATGCCGGTATCGGCGCCCATGCGCTCTAAGACTGCGGCCATGGCCTCCAGCGGCGTATTTCCCGCGCCCGCCCCGAGTCCTGCCGCAGAGCCGTCTATTCGCGTTGCACCGGCTTCAATCGCGGCAAGGGAGTTGCCGACGCCCATGGCGAGATTGTGATGACCATGAAAACCGATTTCAGTGTCGGGATGGAGACGATCCCGAAGCAGTGCGATGCGTGCAGTTACGTCGGCCGGAAGCATGTAGCCTGCCGAGTCGGTGCAGTAAATGCAGTTGGCGCCATAGGATTCCATCAGCAATGCCTGCTCCAGTAACTCGGCCGGTTCGACCATGTGCGCCATCATCAGAAAGCCGACGGTATCTAATCCAAGCGCCCGACTGAGCGCAATATGCTGCCTCGAGACATTGGCTTCGGTGCAATGGGTTGCGACGCGTATGGTACTGACGCCACAATCTTTGGCCATGCGTAGGTGGTCAACGGTGCCGATACCGGGCAACAACAATGCGGAGATTCGGGCGCGTTTTACGGTGCCCACCACGCCACGGAGATACGTTTCGTCGGTTTCTGCGGGAAAGCCATAGTTTACCGAAGCGCCTCCAAGACCATCGCCATGGGTTACCTCGATTAGCGGTACGCCAGCCTCATCCAACGCCTGCGAAATGGCGTGCATTTGCGCGAGCGTTATTTGGTGTTGCTTGGGATGCATGCCGTCCCGCAGACACATGTCGTGGAGCAGAATCTTTTTTCCGGTTAGGTCCATGTCTGCTTCCTCACTGCTGCCGACGCTGGGCGATCATCTCAGCAGTTCTCAGTCCTGCCGCGGTCATGATGTCGAGATTACCCGCATAGGTGGGCAGAAAGTCCCCCAGACCCTCCACCTGAACCGAGATCGTTACGCGGTGCCCATCGAAGATGGGCGCATTGGTCAGTCGATACCCGGGCACATATTGCTGCACGTCGCTCACCATTGCTTCGATCGATTCAGTAATTTCTGTTTCTCGGGGAGTGTCTGTTGTCAGGCAGTGAATGGTATCCCGCATGATGAGTGGCGGCTCAGCGGGGTTGATCACGATAATCGCCTTGCCCTCGTCGGCCTCGCCAATCGCCGCGATTGCCGCCGAAGTGGTGCGGGTAAACTCGTCAATGTTGTCCCGAGTACCCATGCCCACGGATTTGGATGCCACTGTCGCCACAATCTCGGCGTAGCGCACGTGTTGAATCAGACTGACCGCTCGCACCATGGGAATGGTTGCCTGACCCCCGCAGGTCACCATGTTGACGTTTTGGTTGTTGTCATTCGCCAGTACTGCGTCGAGGTTTACCGGTGGGATGCAGTAGGGGCCGATAGCCGCGGGTGTCAGGTCGATCATTAATGCGCCGAGAGCGGTAACTTTCTCGCTGTTATCTGCGTGGGCGTATGCAGAAGTGGCATCGAAAACAAAATCGACAGGCGCCTCAGCCCACCCGGTGATCAGGCCGTCCACGCCGTCTGTTGAGACGCGCAGACCGAGATCCCTTGCGCGCTGAATACCGGGCGAGTCTTCAATCCCGATCATCCAAACTGGCTCGATCCAATCACTTCTGAGGCACTTCATCAGAAGGTCGGTACCGATGTTTCCCGGCCCGATAATGGCGGCACGCGCTTTTTGTTGCATGCTGGAATTCCTCAGGAAAAAGCGCAGCTAGCGCCGCAGGTGGGGATATCGTTCCCCGACATTTCAAGACGCAGACTGTCACCCGCTTGCACGGGCTCCAATGGCACCACCGAGCCCGACAGGATGATTTCTCCTGCCTCGAGGTCGATGCCGAAGGCGCCTAGCGTATTGGCTAGCCAGGCAACGGCGGTTAGCGGATTTCCCTGAACAGCACTGCCCAGTCCGCTGCTGAGCGGCGACCCGTTCTTGTACAAGTCGATACGAAGCGCCGCGAGGTCAACGCCTCTGGGATCAATCTCTGACGCTCCAAGCACATAAACGCCACAGGAAGCGTTATCGGAGACGGTATCCTGAATAGCAATTTGCCAATTGGCGATGCGCGAATCGACGATTTCAAAGCAGGGCAGAATGCACTCGGTTGCCGCAAGGACGCTCTCTTCGGTGTTGTCTGTGCCCGACAAAGTTTGAGCGAGGCGAAACGCAATCTCGCCCTCAGCGCGCGGCGCGATCAATGTGCTACTGGCAGGGATAACCCCGCCGTCGGCAACTGCCATGGCATCGGTCAAAAAACCGAAGTCGGGTTGAAAAACCCCCAGCATTTGCTGCACGGCGGCGGAAGTGACGCCAATCTTTTTGCCCACGATGCGTTCTCCGTCCCGAGTACAGCGCAACGCCAGCATCGCGCGGGAGATGTGATAGGCATCTTCCACGGTGACGTCGGGGTGGGTCTCAGTGATTGGCGGCAACGTGCTGCGCTCACGTAGCGCGCGATACAGGGCCTCTCCGAGTTCGGCGTGGATCGCTGCTGCAAGTGGCATCGGCTACGATCCCTCCTCCAGAAATTCGAGAGACCGGCGATTGAATGTGGTGGGGTACTCCGTCATCACCCAGTGGCCGCAGCGGTTAAAGATCTCTGCTTGAACACAATGACAGCGCTCCAATAACTTCCAGACCCCCGAGGCGGGACAAAAATGGTCTTCCATGCCCCAGAATACCAAGACTGGATGCCGGATTTCTGAGAGGCGCTCGCTAAGGTCTGGTATGGCCATAGTAGCGAGCACATGGGGATTTTGCGTTTGCAGGGTGTGCCACCGTTCATCGACTAATTCGTCGTTCACCAGTGTGGGGTCAAACACCAATAATGTCAGCAGCTTGGCCAGCACATCGCGGGTAAATTCTGGAGATCCCATGGGATACTTCACCATCTCCTGAATGCCTCGCATGGCGAAGTAATCGGGCTTGCTTTCGATGCCACCTGGCGCCATTAAGATAAGTCGGTTTACGCGATTGGGGTACTCGAGGGCAGCCCCGAGCGCGACCGCGCCTCCCAGTGAATTGCCCACCAGCGTCGCGTCTTGGAGTTGCAAGGCATCCATGAGGGCAATCAGCCCAGAGACAAAGAAGTCCAACGTATGGTCGACGTCCGTGGGCTTGGCTGTCTGCCCATAACCCCACTGGTCATAGACCACGCAGTTGTAGCCCGCGTTTTGAAAGGCACTGATGTTGTGTTTGAAGTTGCTCCAGCCGCTCGCTCCAGGGCCGCTGCCGTGAATAAAAATCACTGTGCCCCGCGCCGCGCCGGTGGCGCGGTGTTCGGTGTAATGAATCGAGCGTCCCTCAGCGACCTCGATATATTGTGAGGGCTGTGGGTTCGCGGGCATCAGACAAAGACGTCCTGGTTTTCCATGCCCAGTTGAATGGCGCCCAGGTTTCGGGCGAATGATGTCGGGTTGTTGGCTACATGGCACCGAGCGATGTGAATGTCATGCCACAGATGCTGTAGCGGATGGCCGTCAAAGACAGAGCGCCCACCGGCCACCTGGAAGAGCGTATCAACCGCTTCGCTGGCCTTGTCGATGACGATGGACGCCTGATAGCGGTACAGGACGCGCTCTTCGATGCTGGGCGACCAACTTGCCGCCTCCATTTGATCGAAGTTGTGAAACATGACGGCCTCGAGTTCGCGAATCGTATTGAGCACGCGTGCGATACGTTCCTGGGTTTCCACGTCGCCCGCGAGTTTGGTTGGATCACTCGTGGCCGCGCTGGTGCGAGTCTCGATAAAAAGCTTGAGTGCCTTCTTCAACGCCCCGATCGCGGCGGTATTGACCACCCGGACAAAGGTTTGCGCCCATGACAGATCGTAAATAGGGTTGTCCTGATCGTGTACGCAGTTAAAGCCATCCATCTGCCGATGGGTGCGATGCTCGGGGACAAAAATAGGCGTTTCGATAACGATATCATTCGATCCGGTGCCCTGAAGGCCCATGACATTCCAGGTATCCTCGATATCGTACTGCGTCCGTGGAATCAGAAAAGTACGGTAGCCATCCCCCGGTATCACGCCCCCAAGTAATGCCCATGAGCAATGGTCCGAGCCAGAACTCCAACCCCAGCGACCGCTCAACATGAATCCGCCTTCTGCCATCTCCGCCTTGGCGCCCACCGGATTGTATGAACTGCTGACCAGCGTATTGGGATCGCTGGCGTAGACCTCCTCCTGCGCGGCTTGAGACATCAACGCGATCTGGAAGGCATGCACGCCGATAATGCCGCAGGCCCAGGCAGTGCTCATGTCAGCCTCGGCGATGAGAATCTGCTCGCGGAAAAAGTCCTGGGGTTTCCTCTCGAGTCCGCCCCATTGTTTGGGCAGCAGCATGGTAAAGAAGCCGGAGTCTTTCAGCGCGTCCACGACCTCGGTGGAGAGGCGTCGGTTGTCGCGTTGCTCGGCAGACTTGCTCTCTATCAAGGTTTGAATCTGTTTGGTGACCAGTGGTTCGTAACTGCTCATAGCTGAACTTCCATCTCGCTGGTGCGTGCTTCGGTATCACCCACTCTAATCGCTACGATAGCGACTCAGTAGGCGACCCTTTAATCAATATGTAGTAAACCTCTGCGGGAATTAGTCCGTCTGACCTACACTGAAATCATGGCCCCAGAAGCTGGCTGCGGTGCTCTCGAAGACGGCGTAGCTCGACCAATCGTCTATCGTGCGCCCCTCGGCACCAAATTCGATATCAAAGCCCGCGGGGCTCCGCATGTAAAAAGACACCATATGATCATTGCAGTGCCTGCCCAGCGTGCCGCTGAGGGGCGCGCCCGCTTGAATGCGCCGATCGTTGCAGCGTCCCACTTCATCGATGGTGTTCGTTTCCAGCATGACGTGGACACACTGGGCGGGCAAGGGCATTTCGAAAAGCCCGAGGCTGTGATGCCGGCGATTGCAGTGCATGAACCACAGTCGTTTTACGGGTTCCTCGGGATCGGGCGTGAATCGGATTTTCATCAGGTCCGACAGTCCGAACCCGAGTACATCCGTGAAGAAGTTCGCCATCTCGTCAAAGTTGGCGGCCGGGATAACGATATGGCCCATGCCCTGATTGCCCGTTACGAATCCCGACACGCCTACCGGAGAGTTAAAAACCGAGAAATCGGAAATGCGTCCACAGTACGCCTCGTGCTGTAGTCCAGAGGGGTCTGTGAAGCAGATCAGACTTTGCACTCTTCTGGTCGCACAGAGTGACTCAGAGCCCCATTCCCATTGTGTCCCTGAGGCGGTCAGTTGATCGCAGAGCGCGCCCAGAGCAGATTCAGACACGACTTCCCAGCCACATAGGGACAGTCGATCATCGTCAGCGGGTTCGATGAATAGGCGGAAGGGTTGTTCATCCATTTTCAGATACAGTGCGCCTGCACCGGCATCCATTTGCTCGCTGACATCCTGAAGTCCCAGTACCTGTGTTGCGAAATGGTGCCACTGTGTCGTGTTCTGACTCGATACGCCCACATAGCCCAAGCTGTTGATGGTCATGACCTATTCCTTTTTGGTTTTATACGCCCTGATTCAGAGCATCTCTCTTAACTCGGTTTTCATCACTTTGCCCGCGGCATTGAGTGGAAGTGATTCCACCCACCGTATGACCCGCGGCACTTTCTACTTCGTCATCTCAAGGCGGCACCAATCCAGCAATGCGTTGTCGTTCGGCACGCAGTTATCGGAAGCGACGAGAAAAGCTGCTCCAACTTCCCCCAGCCTTTCATCCATTATCCCTACCACAGCCGCCTGGCTGATACCGGGAAAATCCAGTAGCTGTTGCTCGATCTCGGCGGGGTAGCAGTTGAATCCCCCCGAGATGAACATGTCCTTCAATCTGTCGGTGATAGACAGATTGCCCCGTTCGTCGATTGCGCCTACATCCCCGGTGTGCAACCAGCCGTCCTGATCAATCACCTCTCTGGTGGCTTTGTCTTGGTCAAGATAGCCCTGCATCACGTTAAAGCCACGAATGACAATCTCGCCAATCTCGCCGGCGGGCAGAAACGCGCCTTTGGAATCCATGATCCCGACCTCGACACCCGGAACAGCCCTCCCAGAGGTGGTGGCAATGGTCTCAGCACTGTCTCCCTGTCTGCACATGGTCGCGAGGCCACAGCTCTCGGATAACCCATAGGCGGTGATCACTGTCTCGATACCTAGCGTTTGCCACATGGATTCGATCAGTTGTGTGGGAATCACCGAAGCACCCGTCGTCACTTTGGTCAGGGAGCGAATGTCCTCCATCTTCAGACCGCGGTGATTGATCAAAGAGTGGAACAGCGTGGGTGGGCCGGGCATGCAGGTAATTTGCCGCTCAGCTATGGTTTTGATCACCTCCTGCGTGTCGAAGACCGCCACCGGATGGGCTTCTGCGCCGACCAATAAACAGGCCAGCCAGCCGGCTTTGTAACCAAAGCTGTGAAAGAAGGGGTTGATGATCAGATATCGGTCGGATGCGTTCAGGCCAAGTATGTCGGCGAATGCAGAAAATGCCTGAAGATTTTGGGCGTGTTGGGTAATGACCCCTTTCGGGATGCCAGTTGTGCCCGAGGTGAACAAAATGTCTGATACAGACTCGCCGGTGACTCCGGCTCTTGCCGATTCCAGTTTTTGCGCAACAGTGCTTGTTGGATTGGACAGTGCGGTCTGCCCGGCTTGCAGTAATCCCTGCCAGTCTGTCCGCTCCGTTCCGTCAATCGTCACGATGGTGTTGAGATCGCCACAATCTTCATTCTCTAGCAGCGCTGGATAGTGGGTGCCCAAAAAATCACTGACGGTGATGACCAGGCGCGCGCCACTCAGCCTGATGACCTGCGCCGCCTCTCGGCCCCGATAGCGCGTGTTGAGCGTGACGACAGTGCCGCCGATGTACTGTACTGCTAGCGCGCTGACCACCCACTCCCATCGGTTGGGCGCCCAGATGGCCACCCGATCTCCCGCAGAGACGTCACGCTCAATCAGTCCCGCAGCAAACGCTCTGACGTTCGCCAACGTCTCGGAGAAGGAGAGCGTCGCATGCGCTTCAACGAGGAAGGGCTTGTCTTGCCAAGTAGTGGCAGCCTTCTCGATCAGCTCAGCGGTATGCAAGGCGGCCACACTCATAATCAGGCGGTTGGATCCAGCAGTTGCGTGGTAGCCAAGTTAAGCAAGGTGGCTGCCGCTGTCATAGTCTCTATGGGGGATGCTCACACGAGACCCGACTTTGATACTGCTTGCCTTGGATTTCCCGAGGGACAAGCCCCATGGATAAGCTGGCCAGCGCTGAGCAGGCGCTGTCTGTTATTGAGAGCGGCATGACGGTTGGAATCGGTGGCTGGGGGCCTCGCCGAAAACCGATGTCGCTGATCCGTGGCCTGCTTCGCAGCGATGTGACTGACCTCACACTCGTGGCTTACGGGGGGGCTGATGTCGGTTTGCTGTGCGCAGCCGGCAAGGTAAAGCGTGTCATTTTCGCTTTCGTGTCTCTGGACTTTATGCCTCTGGAGCCGGCTTTTCGTCAGGCTCGAGAGTCGGGGTCGATTGATGTGACTGAACTAGATGAGGGCATGTTGCTGCTGGGCCGTCGCGCGGCGGCTTGGGGGTTGCCCTTCATTCCTACGTCGGTGGGCTTGGGTACCGACGTGATCCGCAACGCGCCAGCGATCAAAGTGATTGAAAGTCCTTACGACGACAAAGAGTGGGTGGCTATGCCTGCGCTCCCGCTTGACGTAGCGCTGGTTCACGCAACTCGGGCGGATGACTCCGGGGTTTGCGAGATTTCCAGTCCGGACCATTACATGGACGACTGGTTTGTGCGCGCGGCCAATCACAGTATCGTCTCCGTCGACGAGATCGTGGAGAAGCGATATTTCGCTAACCCCGAAGTCGCCCGCAGGGTCTATTGGGAGCGCAACTGCACGCAGGCGGTTGTGCACCAGCCCGGCGGTGCCCACCCAACGTCCAGTGACCCCCTTTATGGCTTTGATGTGCCACATTTCAAGCATTATGGCGAGCTGATTGCGGAGGGAGGCTACGCGAGTTGGGCGGAAAGGTATCTCGGCGTGAATGAGTCCTCGTATCAGGACGCAGTGGGTGGTCTGGAGGCGATTCAGTCTCTGGCGCTACCCGTCTACTGAAGGTTGCTTATGGGATTCACGCTAGCAGAGTTAATGGTGAGTGCCGCAAGCCGCGTTTTTGATAACGACGGTGAGGTACTGGCGACCGGGATCGGCCTGTTGCCGAGGCTAGCTGCCAGCGTGGCGATGCGCACCAGCAATCCCGACCTGATGATGACAGATAGTCAATCTTTCATGTTATCCAGCCCGAACCCGGTCAGCGGCATGAAAAATCATGCGCAACAGGCAAACGAGAATTGGATGGGGTTTGCCCGCATTTTCGACAATGTCTGGAGTGGTAAGCGTCACGCCTTGGTCGGGCCAAGCCAAATAGATCGTTACGGACAGACAAATATTTCGGCGCTCGGAGGCACTTACGCGGCACCGAAGGTGCAACTTCTGGGGGTTAGGGGTTTCCCCGGAAATTCTATTCGCCACGCCAATTCTTTTTTCGTCCCGAAGCACTCCAAACGAGTCTTTGTGGAGGGGGAGTGTGACGTGGTTTGCTCCATCGGCTACAACCCGAGTAGGCTACCCAAAGGGTACGAGATGGGTGATATTGATATCAGACAGATCATTACAGATCTCTGTGTGATGGATTTTACGGGGCCTGACTTTCAGATAAGCGTTCGGT
>CAXPKH010000054.1:0-19362 GCA_964217615.1 Luminiphilus sp. | reverse complement strand
TGCCGTGGCAACCCGTTTCTCCTTTTTACTCAGTATTCCCGTTATTTTGGGTGCCGCCATCGTGATGTGGGCCTCGGCTCCTAATGGGGTTGTTTCGGGTGCGAGCGGTGTCGTGTTGCCGGCGCTGGTTGCGTCCGCCCTATTTGCTTATCTCACCATTTCCCTATTCATGGGGTGGGTCGCCAAGGTTGGCTTGATGCCTTTTGTGATCTACCGCTTGATTTTGGGTGTGGTCATACTGGTATGGGCACTTTAGTCGTTTTCATGAAAGAGGATCCCGCACATGGCGGAAACAAAGGCGCTGCTCAAATTTCTCGGTGAGGCGGTGACGCCTTTTCATGCGGTTGAGGCGATGGCTTTGCGTCTTTCGGCCGCGGGGTTTAACCAGGTTGAGCAGTTCGATGGGGCAAACATGTCGCCCGGGCAGGGCTACTTTATGACGCGACAGGGTAGTTCTCTGATTGCGATCCGAGCGGGTCGAGGCGCGTCTACAGCAGGCCTGCGCCTGGTCGGAACGCATACCGATAGCCCCAATTTATCGATCAAGCCCAATCCGGTGAAAGGACGCGAGGGCTGTGTTCAACTGGGTGTCGACGTGTACGGGGGTGCATTGCTCAATCCTTGGTTCGATCGTGATCTGGGGATCGCGGGACGGGTGACTCTGCTCTCCCCCGAGGGCGAACTTGAATCTCTGCTGTTCGATACCCGTCGGCCTGTGGCGTTTGTTCCCAGCCTCGCTATCCATTTGGACCGGGAGGCGAATACACAGCGGAGTGTGAACGCACACAAAGATCTGATTCCCTTGGTAATGCTGGGAGACCACCAGCATTTTGACTTCAGGCAGTGGCTTGCGGATTCCCTCGCCGAGGAAGATGAGCGGTGGCAGGGCGCGCGGGTGCTCGACTACGAGTTATCAATGTACGACACGCAAGAGGCGGGGTTGGTGGGTATTGATGAGAGCTTTGTGACTTCGGCGCGGCTCGATAATCTGCTGAGTTGCTATGCCGGGTTGACGGCCTTGATCAATGCGGACGACAGCGAGTGGTCCGCGCTGGTTGCCACGGATCACGAAGAGGTGGGCAGCGCATCGACGGTGGGTGCCCAAGGGCCCATGTTGATGGATGCGTTGACCGCCATTGCACCCGAAGCCGTGGCTAATCAGCAGTTGCGATCGCGATCATGGTTACTCTCCGTAGATAATGCCCACGCGGTGCATCCCAACTATGTGGATCGCCATGACGATCAGCACATGCCAAAGCTGGGGTCGGGCCCGGTGATTAAGATTAATCGCAACCAACGCTACGCCACGAACAGTGAGGGCGCGGCGCGTCTTCGTTTGGTTGCTGAGCGGGCGGGCGTTAATGTTCAGTCTTTTGTCATGCGCTCAGACTTGGCTTGCGGCAGTACCATCGGTCCGATTACCGCGACCGAGACCGGGATTGCCACTACCGATATCGGGGTGCCAACGTTGGGTATGCATTCCATCCGTGAACTCGCCTGCGCCAAGGACATACCGCAGGTCATTTCCTTAATTGAAGCGTTTTATCGTCGATTGGCCTAGGGGTAGAGGTAACTGATATGAGTATGGTCCGGGTATTGACGGGTATCACCACGACAGGCACGCCTCATCTGGGCAACTACGTGGGGGCGATTCGTCCCGCGATCGAAGCTTCCAGAGATAAGGCAACTGAGGCCTATCTTTTCTTGGCGGATTTTCATGCGCTGATCAAAAATCAAGATCCCGATCAGGTCGCGCAGTCCAGTCGAGAGATCGCAGCGACGTGGCTGGCGCTCGGGCTTGATCCGGATCAGACGTTTTTTTACCGTCAGTCGGATATCCCCGAAATTACCGAGCTCAGCTGGATTTTGAGTTGCTCGGCTGCGAAGGGCTTGATGAATCGCGCTCACGCCTATAAGGCCGCGGTACAGGCTAATGACGCTGCAGGCGAAGACCCCGATTTCGGCATCACGATGGGATTGTTTTCCTATCCGATATTGATGGCGGCAGACATTCTGATATTCAACGCGCACAAAGTGCCCGTGGGTCGAGACCAGATCCAGCATGTGGAGATGGCGCGAGATATTGCGCAGCGTTTTAATCATCACTACGGCGACATTTTCACTCTCCCTGAGGCGGTGACCGACGACAACGTCGCGGTCCTGCAGGGTTTGGATGGCCGAAAGATGAGCAAGAGTTACGGAAACACGATTGCGCTATTTGGAACGCCAAAGCAACTTCAGAAATCCATCAACAAAATCAAAACGAATCTTCTGGAGCCGGGAGATCCCAAAGACCCGGATGATTCCACGGTGTTTCAGATATGGTGCGCATTTGCCGACGAGGCTGAACGTGAACGGATGCGTTCGGCCTTCGCCGACGGTATCGCCTGGGGAGAGGCAAAGAAGCAACTGTTTGAGCGGGTGAATGACGAACTGGCGCCCGCACGGGCGTCCTATGAGCGCCTGATGGCGTCGCCGGCAGAAGTGGAAGCAATTTTACAGCAGGGCGCCGAGCGCCTGCGGCCGACGAGTCAGGCTCTGATCGAGCAGGTGAGGCAAGCGGTTGGGCTGAGGGCCTACTGCTGAGCGCGATGCGCCATTTTCCACTGGGTCAGCGAGGTCGGTAGGGCGCTAGTGGGGCACCGAGGTCAGAGCGAGAAGGTGATGCCCAAAACGGCGCTTCGTGGCTCTCCCACAAAGTATCGATAGTTCCCGAATCCGAAATCGGCTCGCTCGGCATAGCCCGCATCGAGTAGGTTCGTCGCAACCAAGGTCAGCGTGGCAGACGGCGACAGAGTCCAACTGGCCCTGAGATTCAGCAACTCATGACCACGGTATTCATGCTGGTTGTTGGGGTCTACCCAGTATTTGGCGACCCATAACCATTCCGCCTCGGCACGCAGGGGCAGGCCCCGCGATGCAAAGTCTGCGGTAACCTGAATGGAGCCAAAATGTCTCGGGGCGGTGTCAATATCGTTACCTTCGATGCTTCCCCGGGACCCGAGTAGTTGAGTGTCACTGTCATAGCGATGTCTGGCATAGCTCGCGCTACCGGCAATAGACCATAGATCGGACAGCGACCACTGCAGGCTACCCTCTATGCCTCGATGAGTGGTTCTTGCGCCGGATACGTTGTAGCGATCGCGGTCCTGAAAAATCACGTCGCGTTTGGTCATCAAGTAGGCTGACAGATCGTAGCGGAAGTCCGTCCGCTGACCGCGTATACCGAACTCGAGGCTGTCGCCGGTCTCGGCATCGATCTCTGCGACCGTTTGCCCCGATTGCAGCCGATAGAGCTCCGCCGCCTGTGGCACCCGGAAACCCCGGGCCAGTCTGGCATAGGTCGTGGTGGCATCGGTGTGGTGACTGAGGGCGACGTTGCCCGTCCAGTCGGCGAAACTGTCTTTGCGGCTGGCTGGCCGGTAGAAGCGACACGCCGAGGCGGTTGGGGCGCAGGCATCGCCGTCACCCGCCCGATTATCGTAGTCGTAGCGTGTTTCCTCGACACGAATGCCCGTGTCCAGATTCCACCGGGGGCTCAGTACCCAGCTGAGTTGGGCAAAGGCGGCGGTCGTCAGAGCGTCGACTTCGTAGTCGTAGTGGGTCCCGTCGGGCTGGTTGGGACTGAAAAAGTCCTGCTGCGTCTCTAATAATTTGCCGGTCGTTTGATCAAGGTCTACTCCGAAAAGCCAGCGCGAATCGTTATGGCTCAAGCTCGCGGAGGTCTGCACGCCCAGGCTGTAATGACCATTTTCTTCTGTCGCCTTCCATGGCAAGTAGTGCTGTAAAAATGTCATGCGGTTGTTGCGCCAGTAGGGTCGGATGTTGATTTCGGTGCCTTCATTCCACGTTCGGCGGAAACCGAGATGCGCGCGTGCCGACCATGCGTCGCGGTAGGCTTCAGGATTGGGGTTCTCTTTGCTGGCCTGTTCATCCTTATAGGCCTCGTACCCCTGAATATAGCCGGCAGTTTCCTGGTCGAGCTCGCTGGCCTCCAGAGCGCCATCGATCACCCAGTCGTTGAATTCGTGGTCGAGTCGGAGGGTCGCTTTATGCTGCGTATAGCCCGAGTCTGCTTGGTAGCCGCCGTAGCGGCTGGTTTGCGCGGATACCGCAATACGGTTTGTGGCTCCGCTCGCCGTGAGTCGATAGTAGTCCCGTGAACCCGCCTCAATGCTGAGTTGATTCGGTGTTGATGCGACGGGACGCGTAATGACGTTGATAATGCCATGCAGCGCATTGGAGCCGAATACCACGGCCGCAGGGCCCTTCAGTACTTCGACGCCACCCGCCTGTAGCAGGTTGGCATCGAACAACTGATTAACGTTACAGAACCCGGGCGCGCGCAAGCTGATCCCGTCTTGAGCGGTCATGAATGCGCCGCAGCTGCCTGCGCCGGTTAACACGGGCGATCTGAGTGAGATGAGCGATTCCTGCCCGTTACCCCGACTCACCCACGCACCGGATACACGGTTGAAAAGTTGGTTGCTGTGTTGCGCGGCAACCAAAGCAATCGTGTCATCACTCAAGGCAACCCATGCGCTGGGCAGTGTGCTCCCGTTTTGATCTGTGCGTGAGGCGGTGACAATAACCGTCTCAAGAACCTCCGAGGCCTCCGCCTCCTGACCGAGCACGTTGACGTTGGCTGAGGTAAGGACGAGGGACAGTCCCATTATCAGTAAACGGTGTTTGTTGCCCTTGAGGTGAGCAAGCATGCTTTGAATCCTTGGGTGATATCGCGTGACACAGATCGTGACAACCGGAGACATTTTGAGCAAAACTGCGATCCATGCCAAGTTTGCAGGGAAGATTACTGTGAGTTCAGAAGTGCTCGCTGTTAACGACACGTTGCCCATCAGGACGAGTGAGCCAGTTCACTCGGGCAAAGTACGCTCTGTTTATTGGTTAACTCAGGAGGATAGCGCGCGCCTAGTCGCCGAGCGCGGGTACGCGGTTGCGTCTGACTCACAGTTGGCAGTGATGGTGATCAGTGACCGAATTTCTGCGTTTGATTGTATCTGGCACGGTGAAGAGGGGCTCATGGGTGTGCCGGGTAAGGGCGCAGCACTGAATACCATCTCAAAGTTTTGGTTCGATGAATTTCAGCGGAACGGATTGGCTCGCAGTCACATTCTGGAGGTTCCCCATCCGCTGGTTTGGATTGTTCAGCGGGCTGAGCCTGTGATGATCGAGGCAATTGCACGGCGCTACATTACCGGATCCATGTGGCGCGCCTACGAGCGCGGGGAGCGGGTCTTTTGTGGTATCTCTTTGCCCGACAATCTCAAACGTGACCAACCCCTCGACGATACGCTGATCACCCCTTCTACCAAGGGAGTCATCCGGGGGCTGGCTGGGATTCCTGAGACGGACGATACGAACGTCTCTCGACCACAATTACAGCAGCACTGGCAGGCGTTTGGCTTTCGTGCGCCGAGCGATGTCGCCAATTATGAGAGTTTGCTCAAGGAGGGGGTTGAACTTATTGCGCGTCATCTCGCCCCCCTTGATTTGATATTGGTTGATACGAAATTCGAGTTTGGTTACGTGGGAGACGAGTCTGGCCAGCATTCGCTGATCTACATGGATGAGGTGGGTACGCCGGACTCTTCTCGCATTTGGGACGGCATCGCCTATAGCAAAGGTCAGGTAGTGGAACACAGCAAAGAGGCTTTTCGGCAATCCTTGCTGGGCTACGTCGATGACGCGCAGGTGTTACTGGACCATCGCCGGTTTGAAGAGCGCAAGCGGTATGCTCAGGAGCATGCACTGCCCGTGGAGTTTCTGCATTCGCTCTCAGACACCTATCGGTCGGTTGCAGAGAGAATTACTGGCCAGTCATTGGATGCCCCCGAGCAACCGATGGAGAGTATGATGGCAGTGCTGGGTGAGGACTTCGGCTTGGTTGTGGCGGAGTAACGACCAGCCCAGACGTTAGAAAAGTTGGATAAAGGAGCGCGCATGTCCCCGTTTGCCCTGACCGATGGCTTGTCTGTCTCTGCGCAGATAAGGCCTGATGATGTCCCCCGACTCAGTGAGCAAGGATTTACCGTGATCGTGTGTAACCGGCCTGATGGTGAAGTGCCTGGGCAACCCAAAATGGACGAAATCGAAGCTGCTTGCACAACCGCTGGGGTGCTATTTATTCGTTATCCCGTGACCGCGATGGACTTCCCCGGACCCGACCTTCAAGGACTGGGCGCTTTATTCGATGACCCCGCGCACCGCGTCTTGGCTTATTGTCGAACGGGCACACGCTGCGCCAATTTGTGGATTGCTTCGCGATCCGAAGACGCTTTGGCTGATGCGGTTACCGTCTCCAGAGAAATTGGTTTTGATCTTAGTATGGCGTTGCGGTAGGCAACTACTCGAGGTTGGCCATTAGCGTGGACAGTGCTGCTGTCGCAAGCGCTTCATCTTCCAGCCCTGTCAGCTCTGACAGCTCAGGCAGTGAGAGGTCTGCAGCGATGTGCTCCGGGTGGTGTGCTTCCGCGATTGTCGCGTAAGGGCTCAGAGAGCCGCTGTCGGTCCCAGCATCTAAACGGTAGAGTCGCAGCATAAGGGGAGTGCCGGGTCTGACGGTGCCTGCGCTTAATTTCTCGAAAGACCCGCCACTACGTGTGCGGGCTTCCAGCACCAATTGGCGTTGAAGAAAAAGACCTGCGTCTGACAGCGTGCTGCCAATACTGTGACCTTCTCGGATTCTCTCGTCAGCGGCTAACATTACCTGCGGCGTGGGTTGCCAGAAGTAAGTGACTGCCAGCGTGCGGCAGACTGCTTTGCCGGCGTGCTCACTGTACAGGCTCGCTACACGGTGGGCTGCATCCTGTTCGAGTACGCCCACGTGATAACTGCCGAATCGATTCTTGATGTCTTCGCTGTTCACTCAACGCTGTTCCGTTTCGCTCGCTCGCTTCATACGCTTTCTCGCGCCAGCGGCGCTCCCCCCTAGAGGCGGGTGGACACTAACCTGACCGCCCTGAATCTGCAATGTTTGCGCGCTTTGGAGCACAGGATTCTGGGGTATGATCCTCTGCAAGTGGATGCAGGAGAAGATCATGGCAACGCCCTCGTATATTTTAAAAGTTTGGCTGGTAGTTGTCGCGTTGTTGCTGCCTTGCGGTTCCATCGCTGCGTCACTGGGCGAGGAGATTGACGAGCTCTATCAATCCAAACTCAAAGATCTGTTTCTGTATTTTCATCAGAATCCCGAATTGTCCACGATGGAGCAGCAAACGGCTGCCCGATTGGCAGATGAGCTCGAGCAGCTCGGGTACCGAGTGACACGGAATGTGGGTGGCACGGGTATCGTTGCGCTGTTGGAAAACGGTGAAGGTCCGTTGGTCATGTTTCGGGCCGATATGGATGGTCTGCCTGTGGAAGAGAAGTCGGGGCTTGCCTACGCTTCTCGGGCTCGGCAGATCGATCCCAATGGTAACGAAGTCTTTGTCATGCACGCCTGTGGGCATGACGTGCACATCACGAGCCTGGTAGGTACCGCCCAGATGATGGCGGAGAGGCGGGACCAGTGGCAGGGAACGCTAATGTTGATTGGTCAGCCGGCGGAGGAACGGGTGTTAGGGGCGGCCGCGATGCGAGCGGACGATCTCTGGGAGCGCTTTGGTCAGCCCGACTATGCGATGGCGTTCCACGTCACGTCTACGCTGCCAACTGGCGTTCTCGGGGCCTCTACGGAATCACCCTACTCGGGTGCTGACACGGTCGATATTTACATTACCGGCGTGGGTGCTCACGGCGCTTCACCGCATCGTGGCATTGACCCTATCGTCCTCGGTTCTCAGATTGTTCTGGGTCTGCAAACGGTTGTGAGTCGAAACCTGCCGCCCCGGCGACCCGGTGTGATCACTGTCGGTGCCTTTCACAGCGGTACCAAGCACAACATTATTTCCGATGCCGCTCACTTACAGTTAACGGTCCGTAGCGAGTCGGATGAAGATCGAACGCTGCTACTTGACGGTATTCGACGAGTGGCTGAGAACATGGGTCGCGTCGCCGGGCTCCCGGAGAATCAGCTGCCGAGAGTGGTTGTCTCGGAAGAATCTGTGCCGCCCACGCTGAATGATCGAGTGTTAACTGAGCGTGTTATGGGGATTTGGAGTCAACACTTTGGCGATGGGGTGTTTTTCTCAGGAGAAAGACTGGGTATGGGCGCTGAAGACTTCCCTATATTCACAGTAAATCCCTATATTCCCAGTCTGTACTTTGCCGTCGGGGGGACCCCCCCTGAGGATTTTGCGCGCGAAAAGGCTGGCGGTGAGCCGGTTCCTTCGCACCATTCGCCTTTGTTTAAGATCGAGCCGGATAGATCCGTATCACTGGGGGTAGAGGCATCGGTCACGGCGTTGCTCGAATTATTGGCGCGGTGAGTGGGTCGTTGCTAACCGCCGCTGTCCCGGATTACCCGGTCTGGGATCGCTTTGTACGCACCGTGCACTGGTATTTGCCGGTGGCCATCGCCGTCATGTGGTGGAGCGGCGAGCAGGGCAAGATGGATATCCATCAGTGGGTGGGTTACAGCCTTCTGTGTGTAGTGACAGCACGCATATTGTGGGGCTTTATCGGCAGTGAAGCTGCGCGCTTCGCCGATTTTATCGCCTCACCGGCAACGTGTTGGCGTTATTTGCGCCACGGTGGCCAGTACGCGGGCCACAACCCTTTGGGTGGCTGGTCGGTACTCGCCATGCTGGCGTTACTGCTCTCACAAGGCGTCTCCGGCTTATTCAGCCGAGATGATCTTTTGTTTGAGGGCCCCTTTTCTTATTGGGCAGGGGAGCGCTCGGGCGCGCTGACCGAATGGCACTTGATCAACTGGCAAATGTTGCAGGTGCTGATAGGGCTGCACCTTTTTGTCGTGGCCTGGTATCAATGGCGCAAGCAACATCCGCTGATTCAGGCAATGTGGCGGGGCAAGGCAGGATACAAGATAGCAACGACACCACCCCAAAGGCTCTGGGTCGCGCTGGTCATATTGTTGATCGTGGCGACCGGTCTGGGGGGGCTGATTGCAATCGCACCTCAGGCCCCCAGTTATTACTGATCAATCCACGCTCGCTAGAGCAGCTTCAATAGAGATAGTCCTTGGCCTTGTACTCATCGTGACACGCCTTGCAGGTGCCGCCGGTAGCCACGAATTGCTCTCGACTTGCTGTCGCATCACCTTGGGCTGCGACATCGGCTAGCTTTGCCGCGGCAGCACGAAAGTCCTCAAGTTTGCTCTCGAAGTCGCTCATTTCAGACCAAATCTCGGGCTTGGCGCGTGTGGTTCCTTGCTCGCTTCCGGGTGGAAAACCCCGCTCGACGCCAAACTTTGAGACGTTGTGAAGATCATTAGCCCAACTCGCGAACCGCGCGTCGTCCCACTCAATTTTGCCTTTCACCATGTCGCCCATTGGTGCAAATGTCATGCCCAACAGTGCGAAATAGGATTGTCTTAAAGACTGGAAGGGTTCGGACTGCTCAATATGTGCCGTGGAGGGGGCTGAAAGCCAGATCAGGCTCACTAGCAGCCCGGTGAGAGACAGTTTTTTCATTTCATTGCTCCTTTTCCTGAGGATCAAACGTCGATTTCTCGCACTGCCAGGGCGTCGCTTTCCTACCCGTCATGGGGAGTGTGCAGGGGGTCCGCTGGGTTTACACTGCTCCACGAAAGAAGGAGGACCCATGTCGGACCAACTGCCACTCGACGCCTACTGGATGCCCTACACCGGCAACCGGCAATTCAAGCGTGATCCCCGTATTATCGTTGCAGCACATGATGTGTGGTTTACGGATGATCGTGGCAGGCGGATTCTTGATGGGCACTCAGGTTTGTGGACCTCCGGGCTCGGTCATGGCCATCCCGAGGTGTCCAAAGCAGTCGCGGAGCAGATCAGTACCCTTGATTTCGCGCCACCTTTTCAGTTTGGCCATCCCGCGGCTTTTCATCTGGCGGAAAAACTCAAGCAGCTCATGCCCGGTGACCTGAATTACGCGTTTTTCACCAATTCAGGCTCAGAGTCAGCGGACACATCCCTCAAAATGGCCCGGGCCTACTGGCGATTAAAAGGGCAGCCTGCCAAAACCCGTTTCATTGGGCGCCAGAAGGGGTATCACGGGGTGAACTACGGCGGTACTGCGGTCGGAGGGATCGGTGCTAACCGTAAACCCTTCGGGCAGTCACTGGAGGTCGATCATTTGCGCCACACCATGCTGCCCGAAAATACTTTCTGTCGTGGCATGCCAGAGCGGGGTGCTCATCTCGCCGAGGAGCTGGCGGAGCTTATCGCGTTACATGACGCCTCGACGATTGCGGCAGTCATTGTGGAGCCGATGGCGGGTTCGGCAGGGGTGATTCCGCCGCCCGTTGGTTACCTGCAGCGGCTGCGTGATCTTTGTGACGCAAACGAGATTTTGCTGATTTTTGATGAAGTCATTACCGGCCTAGGGCGGTGTGGTGCGTATACAGGCGCGGAAGCGTTTGGGGTGACACCCGATATCCTTAATCTCGCCAAGCAGATCACCAACGGTGCGGTACCGATGGGTGCGGTTATGGCGACGACCGAGATCTATGACACTTTTATGGCGCACGGCGGGCCCGATTATGCGCTGGAATTTGCTCATGGTTACACCTACTCAGGGCATCCAGTCGCTTGTGCCGCGGGACTCGCCGCGCTGGAGGTGCTGACGCGAGAGCAACTGCCCGCGCGAGTTGCAGCCGAGGCGCCCTATTGGGAGGCAATCTTGCACGACAACCTGGCCGAGAAGCCCCATGTTGCCGACGTCAGAAATTATGGATTTGCGGGTGCGCTGACCCTCGAGGCTTACCCAGGTGAGCCGTTGCGGCGCCCTTATGAGGTGGCCATGCGGATGTGGGAGAAAGGCTTTTTGGTGCGCTACGGCGGCGATACGATTCAGCTGGCGCCACACTTTGTGATGCAGCGCGAACAGATGTCCTCATTGGTGGGTGCGCTGTCTGATACCTTGATTGAGTTGGCTTGAGTCACTTCTTGTCTTAGTCCGTCATGCCTTACGGGCTGTTGGGTCCGTGAGGCGGGGTAACCAAGACCCGCTGCGCTCAATTAAGGCTCGCTGATAGTCCCGAGTTGCGCCCCCTCTAATTGCTGTTCCAGCCATTGGTCCATTCTCGCTTCGAGCACGTCAAGCGGGGTGGCACCCGCACCCAGAAGATGATCGTGGAAGGCACGAATGTCGAATGCCTCTCCCAGGGCCGCTTCTGCTTCTCCTCTAAGCTCGAGCATTTTCAGTTGCCCGATTTTGTAGGCCAGAGCCTGACCTGGCCAGCCAATGTAGCGATCGATCTCGTTGACGATATCCGCCTCGGTTTTGGCGGCATTGTCGATAAAGTAGTCAATCGCGCGTTGTCTGCTCCAGCCAAAATAATGCATGCCGGTATCCACCACCAGCCGCACTGCCCGCCACATGTCATAGACTAACTGTCCGTAACGGGAGTAGGGATCGGTATAGAGCCCCATATCGTAGCCCAGCCGCTCCGAGTAGAGTCCCCAGCCCTCAATGAAAGCGGTGAACCCACTGTTACGCCGGAACTCGGGAAGTCCTGTGAGCTCTTGCGCAAGGGCAATCTGCAGATGATGCCCGGGCACACTCTCATGAACACTCAATACTTCCATTTCAAACTTGGGTCGCACTTCAGGCTGATAAAGATTGACGTAGTACCAACCGGGACGACTGCCGTCTGCGGCCGGCCGCATGTAGTAGGCAGTGGTGGTATCGGGTGCCTCCTCTTTGGGTATGGGCCGCACGCCGTAGGGCGCCCGCGGTAACTTGCCGAATAATTTCACCAATTCAGGATCGAGGCGCTTGGAAACCGCCTGGTAACCCTCAAGCAATGCTTTGGCGCTGTCGTAGTAGAACCTCGGGTCGGTGCGTAAATATTCGTTGAACGCGCCAAGGTCGCCCTCAAAGCCCACCTCCTCTATGACTGCGTGCATCTCTCCGCGGATCCGCGCGACCTCCTGCAAGCCGATCTCGTGAATCTCGTCCGGGGTGAGATCAGTGGTGGTGTAGTGTCTTGCCAGCCGTGCATAGAGTTGCTTTCCCCCTGGCAGCGAACCAATGCCGGGTGTGCGTGCCACGGGCAGATAATCCGCCCGCAAAAAATCGAGCAGCGCCGCCAGAGCAGGATTGATCTGCTCGGCGATGATCTGTTCGGCCTCTCTCTGTAAACGGGCGATGTCGGCGGGAGGTAGGGCAGAAGGTATGTCCCGAAATGCGTTGTAAAAGGGACTATCGGTTGCCCTACCATTTAGCAGGTTCTCTATCTGGCCCGGGACTCTCGTCATAACGATTTGTGCTTGCACCCGGTTTTCCGAGATGCCCTGCTGGAGTAATTGTTGGTACTGCGCCAACTGCTCGGGCATGGCTCTAAGTCGCGCAAGCCAGTCCTCAAAGTCCTGAAGCGTGGTCATGGGCAGTCTTTCGATCATGCTGTGCCGATGCTGCGGTCCCGAGCGCATGTCGATGGCGATCAAGTGGAGCCCGTCTTCATATTGCGTGCGATTGTCGCGGAGCAGGCGGAGCAGCATCGACCGATTAACCCGCTCCGTGGCGGTGAGTGTGGCGGGCTCGATCTGCTCGAGTTGCTGAACAAAGTGGCCCTCGGCCTGATAGCGCGCGCGGAAGGCCTCTGGACTCATATCGGTCCACAGTTGGTTGCCCGACCGATCGCCATAGTCCAATCGCATTTCGGGATATTGAGACAAGGTCCATTGCCAGTGGGTTTCAATAACCTGATTAAGCGGAGCGTCGTCAGCCGCGTCCTCAGCCTTGGTGGAATGCGCTAAACCCATCAGTAGCAGCAGGTTGGCAACGATTATCGAAAGCAGCGCTTTGCTTTTTTTGAGGTGCTCTCTGTGTCGGTGACTCTGACCGGCCCCGACTCCCCAATTATTGAAGGTGTGAAGCTTAATCACGGTCTTGGCATTTTTCTTGGCGGACGGCAGCGTTAGCGCCCCAGCATTGAGCGCGCCACTAACTCACGCATAATTTCAGAAGAGCCGCCATAGATTGTCTGGATCCGGGCGTCGACGTAGAACCGCGAGATTGGGTACTCCGCCGTATAACCGTATCCACCGAACAGTTGCAGACACTGGTCGGCCACGCGGCATTGCATCTCACAACTGGCCAGTTTCAACATGGCTGCCGTATCCGGCGTCAGCGTGCCGGTGGCGTATTGTTGTGCGCACTGTTCATAGAATGCGCGATTGATGGCGATATCGGTTTTGACGTCGGCCAGCTTGAAGCGCGTATTCTGGAACTGGCCAATTTTTTGGCCAAAGGCCTCGCGCTCCTGCACATACTGCACGGTGATGTTGAGCGCGCCCTCCGATGCGGCGATTGCTTGCGCGGCGATACCTAGCCGTTCTCTGGGGAGCTCCTCCATCATGATCACGAAACCGCGGTTCTCGTCACCGAGTAATGCGTCGGCGGGCAAGCGCACGTCATTGAAGAAAAGTAGCGCCGTATCAGAGGTGTGTTGACCGATCTTGTCGATCTTTTTTGATTTCTCGAAGCCGGGACTGTGGGCGTCGACCAGAAACAGCGAAGTGCCTTTCGCACCTTTACCGGGATCAGTGATGGCGGCAACGATAACGAGATCGGCGTGTATGCCGTTGGTGATAAATATCTTTGAGCCGTTGAGGACCCAATCGTCACCATCGCGAACGGCATTAGTGCGGATGCCCTGAACATCGGAGCCCGCGCCCGGCTCGGTCATCGCCAGCGCCCCGACGACTTCGCCTTTGGCCATGCGTGGCAGCCAATGCGCCTTTTGTGCCTCGGTGCCGTGGCGGCTGATGTACGGTGCAATGATGTTGTTGTGAATGCCATAGCTGGAAGCGAACCCACCGAAACCCATCTCTGAAAGCTCTTCGATCATGGCCAACGTGACGTGGGGTGAGGTACCCGCGCCGCCATATTGCTCTTCCATATCCGGGCAGAGTAAGCCCGCCTCTCCAAGACGATTCCAAAGCGCTCTCGGGACCATTCGCTGCTCTTCCCACGCTTCATAGTGGGGTGTAATCTCCTGTTCGAATGCGCGACGCGCCATATCCCGAAAGAGTGTCAGCTCATCCAAATCAACGGCTTGATTCATGGTTCTACCCTGAAAAGTGTTAGCAGGCACAAGTATGAAGAAGATCTCGCTACAGCACAAAGCAGTCAGGGAGACATGCCTGTGCAGGTAACCAAAATCCAATCCAGCCAAGGCGGGCCTGAAAGCCGGGAGCACTTGATCCAACGGTTGCTGACGCTATTGCCGGGGCGAGATGTTGCGCGATGGGTCGAGGAGTTTGATACACCGGGATTCTGCTTCATACCTGATGTGCTTGACGCCTCACAGCTGCAACGGCAAAAAGCGGCGCTGGCGCCCTGGGTTGAGGACGGGCCCTTGGGCCGGAATGTCTTTGAGGGGACTCGAACACATCGCATCTACGCGATGTTGGCCAAGGACCCCGCCTTTGCAGAGCTGGTTGTCCATCCGGTCGCACTGTCCTGGGCGGAACACTATCTGGGGAAAAGTTGTCTCTTGTCCGCGTGTTTGGCGATTCATTTGCAGCCGGGTGAGTCTGCCCAACCCTGGCACACGGATGACGGCCACACGTCGTTGACCCCACCACATGACCTGCTGGGGGTGTCGACCTTTTGGGCGCTCGATGACACGACGGTGGAAAACGGTGCTACTGAGGTGCTACCGGGCAGTCACCGCTGGTCAGAGACCGACTTTCCGGGAGTGCTGAGGGATCAGGATTTTGCTGAAATAGAGCAGGCGGCAGGTGATGCGGGGGCTCATCCGGATGCCGTAAAGGTCACGATGCCAGCAGGGTCCCTAATGATTGCCCGCGGTGATCTGTGGCACCGAGGGGGTGCGAACCGGTCGGATACCGCGCGCTGTATCGTGACGCCACAATATTGTGCCGGGTGGTTGCGACCACTGGAGACCATGCTTTTGTCGGTGCCCCCGGAGCGAGTGGCTGCGCTCCCGGAGCGGGTCAGGGAATTACTGGGATACTCCATTCATCCACCATTTATGGGGTATTCTGACGGAATGCATCCGCAGCGGACCCTGCAATGAGCAGTCACGCTGTTTAACGTTTTCGATAACTGGATAAATTGAGGGCAACATGCGCGAGTACACAAAGTTCTACATTAATGGCCACTGGGTTGATCCCATCACGCCCAAAACGCTGGAGGTGTTGGATCCTTCGACTGAGGAGGCCTGCGCCACGATCTCACTGGGTTCAGAGGCCGACGTTGATTTGGCGGTTGCCGCGGCGAAGGCCGCGTTTGAGACCTTCAGCCAGACCTCTATCGAAGAGCGGGTTGGAATGCTTGAGCGGATGGCAGCCATTTTTCAGCGACGCATTGGTGAGATTGCCGAAGCGATTCGCCTGGAAATGGGCGCCCCGATTAAATTAGCCAGCACCGCTCAAGCCTATGCGGGGTATGGTCACATCACGGAAGCCGTGAAGATTTTGAAGAGTTATACCTTTACTGAGGATCTAGGCCCGCATCGGGTTGTAAAAGAGCCGATTGGTGTTTGCGGTCTCATTACGCCTTGGAATTGGCCGCTCAATCAGGTCAGCTGCAAGGTCGCTCCCGCACTCGCGGTTGGGTGCACCATGGTGCTGAAGCCCAGCGAGATTGCGCCGCTGTCGGCTTATCTGTATGCAGAAATTATGGATGAGGCGGGCGTGCCTGCTGGCGTATTTAATCTGGTTAACGGCGATGGCCCCACCGTTGGCGAGGCGCTGTCACGCCACCCTGATGTCGACATGATGTCCTTTACGGGATCGACGCGGGCCGGTTCGTTGGTTGCTCAGAACGCTGCACCCACCGTTAAGCGCGTCACTCAGGAACTGGGCGGAAAGTCACCCAACATCATTCTGGAGGACGCTGATCTGGAGGCCGCCGTTACGCGCGGCGTCATGCACATGTACAACAATACGGGACAATCCTGTAATGCACCCTCGCGCATGCTAGTGCCGCGCAATCTGCTATCGCAGGCCGAAGCGATTGCTGCGGCAGTCACCGAGAGCGTCGTCATTGGCCCGACCGCAGAGGAGGGCACAACCATGGGTCCCGTGGTCTCGAAGGTCCAGTGGGACAAAATACAGGCACTGATCGAGGCGGGCATTGCTGAGGGCGCTAAAGTCGTCTGTGGTGGTCCGGGGCTACCTGACGGCATTGACCGCGGTTACTATGTGCGGCCGACTGTGTTCTCCGATGTCAGTAACGATATGAGCGTTGCGCAACAGGAAATTTTTGGACCCGTCTTGGTCATGATTCCCTATGACAGTGAAGAGGAAGCGATCCAGATCGCCAACGACACACCCTACGGTCTGGCAGGCTATGTTCAGAGCGGAGATCTGGATCACGCGCGACGCGTAGCGTCTCGTATCCGCGCGGGCAATGTGCACATCAACGGCGCCTCACCCGGTATGGATGTCCCCTTTGGGGGCTACAAGCAATCGGGTAACGGGCGCGAGTGGGGTGCGCACGGGTTTACGGATTACCTTGAGATCAAGGCAATCTCTGGTTTTGAGGCCGCCTGAACAGCTGGACTGTAATCGGGGGTGCCGGTGAAAGCGATTCTGGCGATTGATCAGGGGACGACCGGCACCACGGTTGCGGTGATGAATACCCGGGGAACGCTGCTCGGGAGTGTCAACTATGAGTTCCCCCAGATCTATCCCAAGCCGGGTTGGGTAGAGCACGACCCAGAGGCGATCTGGGCGTCCGTGCTAAAGGGCATCCGAGCGGTTTTCCGCAGAGGCTTGTGCAAGCCGGCTGACCTTGCCTGTATCGGCATCACCAACCAGAGAGAAACGGCACTGCTGTGGGAACGCCATAGCGGCAAACCTTTGGGTAACGCCATTGTCTGGCAATGCCGAAGAACCGCAAATTTCTGCGAGGGGTTGCGCAAAAAAGGGTTGGAGCCTACGGTGCGGGATCGCACTGGCCTTGTGCTGGATCCATATTTTTCGGCCAGCAAGTTCCGCTGGCTGTTGAATGACATTGAAGGCGCCAGAGGTCGCGCTAGACGAGGTGACATCGCTGCCGGGACGATCGACGCCTATTTGCTCGCTCGCCTCACTGGGGGGGCAGTGCACGCCACCGATGTCTCCAATGCCTCGCGCACTTCACTAATGAACTTACGAACGCTGGATTGGGATGTTGAGTTGCTTAAGCTTTTCGACGTCCCGCGAGCGGTGCTGCCAGAGATTATTCCTTCCAGCGGTGACCTCGGCCGGACCCGGGGGGTGCCGGGGCTACCGGATGGCGTGCCCATCGCGGGTATTGCCGGCGATCAACAGTCAGCGCTGTTTGGGCAAGCGGGATTTGAACGTGGTGCGGCCAAATGTACCTTCGGGACCGGCTCTTTCATCTTGATGAATACGGGCCACGACCGCATGCACAGTGACGCGGGCTTGCTGAGCACCGTGGCTTGGCAACTGCCAGGGCAACAGACGCCGGTCTATGCGCTGGAAGGTGGCGCATTTATTTGTGGGGCCGCAGTGCAATGGCTTCGCGATGAGCTGGGTATTATCAAGCGCGCCCCGGACATAGAGAAACTGGCCTCGCAAGTGCCCGATGCGGGGGGTGTTGAGTTTGTGCCTGCCTTGACCGGCCTGGGCGCCCCTCACTGGGATCCCGACGCCCGAGGTGTCATTTCAGGCCTGACGAGAGGTGCTGGCGCCGCACATCTCGCGCGCGCGACCCTGGAAGCCATGGCGTTGCAAAATGTGGACATCCTCCGCGCCATGGAGCGCGATTTGGGTCGCAGGATGAGTGACCTGAAAGTCGACGGCGGCGCCGCCGCAAACAATCTGCTGATGCAACTGCAAGCAGACTATCTCGGGCGAGCCATCACCCGTCCCAAAGTGATCGAGACCACGGTTGCCGGTGCGTGCTTTCTAGCAGGGCTGGGCGTCGGTATTTGGAAGGATACTGAGGCGCTGGCCAAGGTGTGGCGAGCAGAAACCCGCTTTTCGAGCCGAATGGGTTCGGGGCCACGGCGCCGAAGACTAGACGCCTGGCGGGCAGCGGTTAACCGCGCGAAATCGTCGCCCTGATGCACGTGGCGGATATTCTGCCATTCAAAAAACCGCGCAAGCCCGACCAAACGCTATGTCGTAATGGTCATCACAAGTGGCGGCCCGTCAACACGGACCCTTTTGCTGTGCATCGAGGCGAGTTAATCACCCGCTTCCGATGCGAGCGCTGCGGGCTGGAGAAAACCAAGGCGACCTGAGTTGTCTTTTGCGCTACCACTATCGGGGATAGTGGGCGGCGGTCAGAGCCGATACACTCTTGGCACCCTTGGCTTCAGCATGGAGTAATAGTCATGACGGCGATGATTTATCCGACAACCAATCCCGCGTTGGCGGAGCAAATGGTGGTGGCGCGCGGAGAGGGCCCGTACATCTTTGACAAGCAAGGCAAGCGCTATCTCGAGGGTATGGCGGGGCTTTGGTGCACCGCACTGGGCTACGGTAACGAGGAAATCATTGAGGTGGCGCAGCGGCAAATGCGCGAGTTGAGTTTTAGCCACATGTTCGGCGGCAAAACTCACCCCGCTGCGATTGAGTTGGCAAACAAATTGGCCGCAATGATTCCCATGCAAGACGGGCGCGTGTTTCTGGGTAACTCGGGCTCGGACGCGAATGACACACTCCTCAAGCTCATTCGTTATCACGCGGAGGCGTCAGGCAATCCGGGTCGCATTAAGGTGATTGCTCGGGAGCAGGGATATCACGGGGTAACGTTGGCCTCGGCGGCGCTGACGGCTATCCCAACCAATCACGCCCACTTTCAATTGCCGTTTGACGCCCTCGGTGTGCTGCGCACGGGGTCAGCCAACTATTATCGTGGCGCGCATGAGGGTGAATCTGAGACAGACTTCGTAGCGCGCCGAGCGCAAGAATTGGAAGCGCTGATTCTTGCCGAAGGCCCGGAGACTATCGCCGCGATGATTGCGGAGCCGGTCAGTGGTGCGGGTGGCGTCATTGTGCCTCCCGACGGCTACTTCGACGCTATTCAGGCGGTACTGGACCGCTACGATATCTGGATGTGGGACGACGAGGTGATCTGTGGTTTCGGGCGTCTGGGTGCTGATTTCGGTGCCAATAAAATGGCAATGAGGCCGCAAATGATGACGCTGGCCAAGGCGCTTTCCTCAGCTTATGTACCGGTGTCTGCGGCTGTGGTGCAGGGCGACATCGCGGACTGCATAAATGCCTCAGCGACCGAGGTGGGGGTATTTGGTCATGGCTACACCTATAGCGGGCATCCCCTAGGGTGCGCGGTGGCAAGCAAGGTGATCGA